>JAPLHP010000084.1 GCA_026389585.1 Chloroflexota bacterium
TGTCATCCGCATCGCCTACCAGACGCTGGCCGCTGTCTTGGGCGGAGCCCAGTCCATACACGCCAACGGCTACGATGAAGCGGTGTGCCTGCCGACGGAACAAGCCATGCTGCTGGCCATTCGGACTGAGCAGATAGTGGGGCTCGAGTCCGGCGTTACCAATACCATAGACCCGCTCGGAGGTTCCTACTATGTTGAGTCCCTGACCAATGAGATTGAGAAGAGGGCATGGGAGTATATCAAGAAGATCGAAGACCAGGGCGGTCTTTTGAAGGCCATCACCAATGGATGGATTCACCGGGAGTACAAGCAGGCCATAATTGACTACGACCACAAACTGAAGTCCGGCGAACTTACCATTGTGGGCGTCAACAAGTTCCGCCTCGATCCGGACAAGGTGCCCTACAAGGTGCCCATCTTCAAGTCAGATCGTACCTCCGTCGAGTTTCTCAAGCAAAGGATCAAGAAGCTCAGAGAGACCAGGGACAAAGCCAAGCACGCCCAGGCCATGAAGAAGCTGGACGAAGTCCTCCGCAGCGACGCCAACTCTGTCCCGGCTATCAATGAAGCGGTGGAAGCACACGCTACCCCTGGAGAGTTGGGGGCGGCTGTGATGAAGGTCTACGGCAAGTGGACCTACCCGATCGGTGTCTAGGGAAGGAGAAGAAGCAATGACTCAGAAGAAAGTCAGAGTTCTAATGGCCAAGCCGGGGCTGGAGGGTCACTGGCGCGGATTGATTTCCGTCAGCCAGGCT
The DNA here is from genome assembly GCA_026389585.1 of Chloroflexota bacterium. Taxonomy (NCBI): domain Bacteria; kingdom Bacillati; phylum Chloroflexota; species Chloroflexota bacterium. The sequence continues at coordinate 756 of JAPLHP010000084.1, forward strand.
TTCAAGGACGCCGGCTTTGAAGTGGTATACGGTGGCAGCATGCCTCCGACTGAGATCGCTGCGACCGCTCTTCAGGAAGACGTTGACATAGTGGGCCTCAGCATACTCTGCTCCAACTATATGGAGCTGGTCACCGAGGTCATGAAGGAACTCAAGGCCAAGAAGAAGGATGATGTGATCGTCATATTGGGTGGCATCATCTACGAGGATGATTTTGATGCACTCCACAAGATGGGCATCGATGGGATATACATCCCGGGCACTCCTCTGGACGATATAGTGGCCTCGGTCCGCCAAGTCATTACCCGGGGCAAGAGGAAGGTTACCAGGTAGGATTGCCCACCGGGAGTGCGTTATCCAAACTGCCCCTATGGCGGGCTCACTCCCACATCTATAGCAAAGTTGCTAAGCAATCTCACTTCCTGAAGTTTGACACTTAGAACAAGCCTATCTTATACTTAAACTGTAATCAGCTTCTAGACTCAATCTCTGGACTCAGTTTTTGTAACTAGCGAGGAAGAAATATTGGTGCCGACTGCGGCTGTAAAGCAAGGCCACATACTGGGGTCTGATTACAGCGAGTTTGTTTCGACTATAGCTGGAGTCCAGGTATCTGATCCTTCAACTAGTTTTCTCCGACCTGACTGCACCTGCGATTCTATATACTATTCCGGGAATGTTTTGATTCCTGCCAAAGGTGATCATGTGTGGGGATGGTAAGGTTTTGAGACTATCGGGTTTCAGTGCAAGCTGTGGTATCGGACGGAATGTCTTACTGTTGATAGGCTTATCCATAGTTTATCCTTGTGGTCTATAATCGAGGAGGGAGTGAATGAGCGTAAAGGATCCATTGTGGTTGGCAAAACATCTACATAGCAGGAAAAGGGTCCTGATCATGGCTGGTGCCCTGTGCGATCAAATAGATCTGGAGGGCAAGAGCTTATTGGATTATGTAGCAGAGATATCCAAGAAGATAAATGCGCCCATTGCTGCTACGGGGAATACGGTTAATGGTTTGAGACAAAGAGGCATCGATACAAAAAAGGCATGGGCGATCGAAATGGTGAATTTCACGCGCTATGACTGGAAGCACCCTATCATGAATGGAAAACCTGAAATCATGGTCTTCATAGGCTATAGCCCGACACTTGCCAGCAACCTGGTCTCCGCGGTCAAGGATGTGGAGACTGTTGTGCTGGGCAATACGTGTGTTGATGAGGCGACTTACTCTCTTCCTGATACCACCAGCTTCAAGGCGTGGCAGAAGGAACTGACGGATTTGATCCAGGCACTGGGGAAATAATAGCGCGAAATGAACGATCAGGCTGCGATACCGAAGGAGCGGGTCAGTGACGGTGAGTTCCGGCACTACGTGTTCAGTGTGTCGGAGGTGCGCGCTGAGGCAGAGCGATTTCTGGGGCAAGCAGGATACGAACTGAAGCCTCCAAAGTACATTGGCCTTGTTCAGCCTGATTTTCGAGCAAAGCGCAAGACGAGCAGTGGTACCTTTGAACTTGTTGGGATGGTGCGTGACAATCTGGATCAGGCAGTCGAGGCGCTTATCAAGCTGGCTGCCGTAAAGGCTGCCAACCGTGATGTTGATTGTGTCCTGGTGCTCCCCCCCGTAAATGAGTACCTCTTGATTGAATGGCTGACAGAGGAGAGCGGGCGATGGTACTTTGGCCTGAAGGACTGCAAACTCGTGGTGTGGTTCTGCAATCCGGACAATAAGACAACGATATGCGTTATTGGAGCGCCGGCAGACAGGGACTTTCAGAAGCACTTCTATATGAGTACGATGAGTTTCGATGACTACATGTCCATCAGAGCGTCTCACCTCATTAAAGAGAGGCTTCTGGCAGAAGAAGAGGAAGAAGACTAGGCCGAAGAAGGCCTTCTAAATCAATCAAAAAATACTCTTGAGGAGGAGGTGAGAATGGCTAAACATCTGGAAGGCAAGAATGCTGTGGTCACGGGCGGAGGCCGGGGCATAGGAAGAGCAGTGGCATTGGAATTGGCCAGGAATGGCGCCAAGGTAGTCGTATCTGATCTCGGCGGCAGCGCGGCTGGAGAAGGCGCGGATGCGACGCCGGCGCAGCAGGTGGCAGATGAGATCAAGAAGGCTGGTGGGCAAGCGGTTGCCAATCATGATAACGTCACCGATTTCGCTGCGGCAGAGCGGATCATCAAGACATGCGTGGACAACTTCGGCAGGATAGACATTCTGGTCAACTGCGCCGGTATTCTGCGTGATCGCATGATCTTCAACATGACGGAACAGGAGTGGGATGCCGTCATCGCGGTTCACCTGAAGGGCATGTTCAACATGTGCCGCCATGCCTCCAAAATGATGAGGGAGCAGAAGTGGGGGAGAATTGTTAGTACTACCTCTGATGCCTGGCGAGGTGCCCCGGGGCAGCCCAACTACAGTGCTGCCAAGGGTGGCATTGTAAGCCTCACCTACACCATGGCGGGAGAGTTGGGCAAGTATAATGTGACTGTGAATGCCATTGCTCCAATAGCAGCTACCAGACTGACGATGAGTGATGAGGTGAAGGCGAGATTCACCAGGGCTCTTGAAGCGGGCATGATGAACAAGGAACAGTATGAGGATGCAATAAACATGCCCGGGCCGGAGTTTGTGGCCCCAATAGTGGCCTACCTTTGCACGGAAGAGGCAAAAATCATCAATGGTAAGGTTATCGGGGTCAGCGGTGGTCGCGTGGCTATCTATACCAAACCATTCGAGATTGCTGGCCTCCATAGGCAGCATAGGAAAGATGGTGCCTGGACAGTGGACGAGCTGATCAAGTTAGTCCCCGGGACTTTGATGGCTACACCATTGGTCATGATGTAGTTTTCGATCTCAAGGTGGATTTAACTTCGGCGCACTGTGGTCTAAGGCACGGTGCGCCGAGATGCAGTTGTCTGGAGGAACTGGCCTGTTTGAGAAGGCGCTTGTCTAAGGGTCTTCTCAAGCGTGGCACAGTCTGGGATATGTATGGAGCTATGTAGAAGGAGGTCAATGTGAGTGTTGCGGAAAGTGCCGAGATAAAGATACCAGCCGGAAGAGAGTATCAGTTGCCGACCGACCCTGATCATCTGTGGGATGGGTTGAGGGATATCGGGTTGGGTATAAGATGGGTAGCTGAGGTAAAAAAGGTCGACATGCAAATTGAGCTGTCGGGGCCAAAGTGGGAATACAAGAGTTACACCATCCTTGAGATCGTAGAAGAACCGGGGAAGGTCAGGAATGGCATAGTTAACCTTGTTGGCCCAGATATACATGAAGTCCCGCCTGGGAGCTCTTTCCCTATGGCATGGGACATCAAGGTCTATGGCCAGGGGATAACCCAGAGACACCGGGAATACATTGAAAGACAAATGGCCATGTCATTACATGGCATAGAGGGCTATATGGCCTTTGGCTCATTCCAGGCCCCCTGGATGCGCTTCAGCAAGGCTATCGTTGGCCGACTCACCTTTGCGAAGCTGTGCCAGGTCATACATGCCTACGTCAAGACCGTTGTCCCGCAGGTGGAGGCGATGGAGTTCCGCTGGATCATTGCATCGGAGGAAGTTGGTGGCCTCAAGCTGATTGAGCCACTCTACAGGTTGGGTATTCAGAGGCTGAAGGCGCAGGAACTGTCGGTCTCTCTTGAAGATGGTGACGTGGATATCTTCTATGGCTGCACTATCTGCAAGTCGCTGGCCCCCAACCACGTGTGCGTCATTACACCGAGCCAGATACCGTACTGTGGCATCCTCTCCTATAATGGAGCACAGGTGACGGTGGAGCTTGATCCGGAGGGCTATATCTTCCGAATGCGCAAAGGCGAGTGCAAAAATGAAGAAAAGGGCAGCTACACCGGTGTGGATGAGGCAGTCTACGAGAGGTCTAATCATCAGATAAAGCGTGTGAATGTCTTCAGTGCCATAAAGTATCCTACTACCAACTGCGGTTGCTTCGAAGGGGCGGCATTCTATATTCCTGAGGTAGATGGACTTGGCTTGGCTATAAGACGGTACATTGGGGTAACTCCGTTGGGCATAAAGTTCTCGCGTCTGGCTGGCATGATTTCAGGCGGCTCTCAGAACCATGGAAATAAGGGCGTATCCATGCGGTCCATGCAAAGCAAGACCTTTCTCAAGGGCGATGGGGGTTGGAGCAGGATAGTGTGGATGCCCGCCGATTTGAAGAAGGAAGTCGCGGAATACATTCCCGAAGAAATCTACGATAAGATTGCCACTCAGGAGGATACTGTTGATCCTATCGAGCTGAAGGAGTTTCTAAAGAAGAAGAAGCACCCGATAGTAGAGAAGTATTGGAAGAATGGCGAACCCCAGCCACTGAAAGTACCATTACCTGGAGCGAATTGGCCCGACGAATAGCCTTTGGAGGTGGACTATGGGAGAGAAGACCTGCGGTGTTTGTCAGAAGAAGGTAGCGGAGTTTGCATGTAGTGTGTGTGGCGCACCTCTGTGTGCAGAGTGTGTTCGAGAGGTAGCCATAGAAAACCCTGGTCAGAGAGTTCTGGGTGTATTAACCAGCCCTTTGAAGTCCGGAATGAAGAAGCAAAAAGTATGTGAGAAATGCATGAAGGAAGTGGACTTCGTTGAGTAGAGTAGCTCCTTCTTGCTGTTGTTTTAGTGACCCTGTAATTCACAACAAGTCACTAGATTGCCGGGAAGCTTATTTGCCGGTGTATTTACTTTCTCAAGGTTCTTAAAGACGAAATTCAGTGGTATTTTAAATACGACATTGAAGAATATCTCGGCGCACTCTGCAGTGAATATCGGGAATATCTGCCAGGTGAATAGAGGATACGTGTGTTCTGAATCGGTCATCAATTGTTTGTTCTGCTGACTCAATTAAGCGATATCTGGGAGGGAGAAAGCTGTGAAAGATAAGAGAATTGCTCATGTCGGATCTCTGGAGGTCGATATCAGCACAGTCGTGCGTGACCCGCGCGGTCATGAAGACGAAATTGTCGAGATAATGGAGAACGACTTTGTTGAGGGCCGCCATAGTAATTTTGGAGGGCGGATAACTCTGCTGCCCGATGCAGCAGACATAGCGGAACTGGATTATGCTCTGCTGAACAGGTATCCACCGTTATACACTCAGCCCAAGGGAGTTTGCACTGACTGTGGCCTGGGCCCCTGCAACTTGAAAGAGGATCAGGGAAAGTGCGGACTGGATATGGACGCTTTCCAGGGCAGGTTAAGCTTGCGCAAAGCATGCCGGGGTTGTATGACTCAACTAGTGGCCAGCCGACAATTGCTGAACTATGCTCTCAAACGCTGGCCAGAGGATACGCCTGTCAGCATGGGTGAGATTCTCGGTATCTCGGATCATGCTCCTGCCATAAGCGTATTATCCGGGATACACGTAAAGACTTTAGGGGATCTTAACAGAGCGCTTTCTTATGGAGAGGAACAGCTGGCCAAGCTCTTTCAGGCGAGTTATTCGGGCACTGGAACTGCGGTGAATTTTGAAAGCATGGTGCTGCATGCCGGGTCTGTTTTGCTCCTCACCATGGGTGTGGCTGAGATGCTGAAGATCTCCTGCTATGGCTTTATCAGTGCTGCCAATCAGCCACTGGATGGGATAGAACAGTTTCCTCCTGCTACTTTAAGTGGTGGATGGGCATCCATGGAGAGTGGAAAGCCTGTTATAGCCTTTGTTGGGGATGACTTCCTGCCGGCATGGTGTGCCATCGATCATATGAAGCAGAACGGTGTGACGGAAAAAATTGAGATATGCGGCATGGGTTCAGCCGGTGATGACATAGTGAGATTCTACGATAGGTGCCGGATCGTGGCCCCGATGGTGAGGGCGCCAAAGGCGATCAGGAATGGCCTGTTTGATGTGGTTGTAGTCAGTCCAGGCTGTATTCCCCTGGACATTCTATCCCAGGCGGAGCGTGTTGATAGCAAGGTTATATGGGTTGGGCACAATGGAATCAGCAATCTAGTGGATAGCACGGATGAGCCATCAGACAAGATAGTAGAGGCCTTACTTCATGGAGAAAAGGCAGTCTGGATCAGGGATGTAGAGAAGGCTGGTGAGGTGGCGGTGAAGTTGGCACAGAAGGTAAAGAGAAGCGGTAATTACATTATCTCTGACGATGAAGCAATGAAGCAGGCAAAGGGCCACAAGCAGGATTGTGATATTTGTTCCAGTGTCTGTCCTAATGGGTTGCCTGTGTCCAGGGCAGTCAGAGAATTGAGTAATGGTGACTGGAAGGGTTTCTTCGAGGTGGAGAAGGGATGCAATTTCTGCGGCAAATGTGATGAGGCCTGCCCCAGCAAGGTTAAACTGCGCGATGTCATTGTAGCTGCCGAAAGAAAGCAGGCCGGCACCGATAAATTCACAATGAGGCCAGGCAGGGGGCCGATATCCATAACTGAGCTGCTGCAATCTGCTTTCGCAGTAGGCTGGGGCAGCATACCAGCTATGGTGACCATCTTTGGTTGCGGCGATGCTAAGAAGGAGGAGATTGCCTGGCTAGCCAGTGAGTTGCTTAACGGCGGTTGCATGGTCTTTGTGGCAGGGTGTGCCGGAGCTGAAGTGGCTCGATCTTTCAGCCAGGCGAAGAAGAAGTACCTCTTTCAAGAATATGCTGGCACTTGTGCCTCGAGAAATATTGTGAATTGCGGCAGTTGCTCCGCTATTTGCCATGCTGTTCCGATGTATCTCATGCTGCGGCCTTCTGGTGGCATTCCTCTGTTTGGCAATATACCGCCGCTGGGAGATTCCATCAGTCTTGGTGGTGCTCAGTCTGTGATCATGTGGGGGGCATTGCCGGACAGGATGTATGCGGTGGCGGCTGCCTGGGCCCGGCTTGGATCAACGGTCATTGTAGGGCCTGCTTCATCCTCAGGATGGAACCGCTACCTGGTTGGTGATAGATATGATCGCAGCAAGTGGTGGGTCTATCATGGTGAGACGGGTAAGAGGCGTGAGGTTGAACCAGTAAAGGAACACTGCATTGTGCCCGTGGAAACTAAAGAGGAAGCGTTGACTATGCTGGCAAGGTCTGTGTTGAATGTAAGGGACTACAGAGAGAGCCGGGCTACTCACCTGGAGGTGATGATTGACTACTTTGAGCGCTTCTATCGGCAGCTGCCGGAGGATTGGCCTCTCTTTGTGAGGTCGGATTTCGAACTGCCGCCGAGATACAGACGACGTATGGTCAATCTCCTGGAATCCGAGTATGGATGGGAGACTGAAGGTGTGAAGGTTAAGAGGGCAAAGAATAGAGATGGCAAGCTAATGACCATGTCTGAGTTCGCAGCTACCTATGGGATGGAGCAAGGGATATATACCACAAGGCTTCGCACCCAGTTACCCCTGCGTCTCAGGGGTGTGGCTGATGAAGGCAAGTCTAAAAATCGGCCGTAAGTAAATACGAACCCCCCGCCAGGTTCTGTACCCTGGCACGATAGCACGTTGGGAATAGGGGTTTCTGAACATAGAAACCGGCTGTGTTGTGCTTGTCAATATAGGTTCCACGAAAGGGGTATACAAATGGCTATTCCAGAGGAAGAAGCAGTATCCAAACTCCCACCGGGAAGGATATTTCAGTTGCCGACCGACCTGGATCACCTTTGGGACGGGCTGGATGACGTCGGGCTCGGTCTAAGGTGGTTGAGTGAGGTGAAGAGAGCTGACATGCACATTGAGTTGGGTGGGCCTAAGTGGGACTATAAGATGTTCTCCATCTTCTACATTGAGGAAGATCCGGAGAAGGTCAAGGATGGCGAAGTCAAGTTGATCGGCCCGGACATTCCGGAAGTGGCACCAGGTACCTCATTACCCGGTGGGTTTACGATAAGGATCTATGGTAAACAATTGACTCAAGCACATCAGGGCTATGTATCCAGACAGATAGGAACTGCGCTGCAAGGCATAGAAGGATTCATGCTCTTTGGAACGCCAGATGCTCTGTGGATAAGGATAAACAAAGACGTGGCTAACAGGTTGACCTTTGCCAAGATATCTCAGTTTTGCTATGCCACCGCGAGAACGCTGCTCCCTCAGGTAGATGCCATATCATTCTTCTGGGCCATAGGGGCTCCTGAAGTCGGTGGTGTTGAGATGCTAAACCCGCTGGTTACCTGGGCGAAGGAGAAGTTGAAGATCATAAGTGCTAAGGAGCTCTACGATGACGAAGACGTAGATACCTTCTACGGTTGCACGATCTGCAAATCCCTGGCGCCAAATCATGCCTGTGTCCTTACGCCAAGCGCGCTGCCTTACTGCGGCATCATTGGCTATGATTCGGCTAGGGTAACAGCAGAAATAGACCCGGAAGGGTATGTTTTTACTATTCCTAAAGGTGAATGCTTGGATGCGGAGAAAGGGCATTACACGGGAGTCGACCAGGCCATATGGGAGAAATGCAATCATCTGGTAAAGCGTGTGAACATCTACAGCAGCATAAACTATCCGACTACCAATTGTGGGTGTTTTGAGGCAGCATCTTTCTACATACCAGATGCTGATGGTATCGGTCTGGCTATGCGGCGCTATACTAAGATGACACCGCTCGGTGTCAAGTTTTCCACTTTGGCAGGTATGATCTCCGGTGGGGCTCAAAATCATGGGTTCAAGGGATTGTCGATTGCCGGTATGGCGAGTAAGAACTTTCTGCGAGGAGACGGCGGTTGGAACAGGGTAGTCTGGATGCCTGCGGATTTGAAGAGGGATATCGCGGATGTGATTCCAGAGGAGGTCTATGACAAGATTGTCACCGAGGAAGAGACTATCGATCCTCTGGAGCTCAAGGAGTTGCTCCGCAAGAAAGGACATCCAATAGTAAAGATGTTCTGGAAGAATGGCGAACCCCAGCCATTAAAGTTGCCGCTTCCCGGTGAAGACTGGCCGGATAACTAAATTTAGATTGGGGGAATGTTTATGGAAAAGATGTGTGATCTATGCCAAAAAAGGGTAGCGCCGTGGACATGCCATGAATGTGGCATCGCTTTGTGTGACGAATGTGCCCGTGAGGTTCGCATTGATTCCACCAGACCGGGCCAGAGAATGATGGGCCGGATCACCAGCCCCATGAAGTCAGGGGTGCAGAAACTAAAGGTCTGCGAGAAGTGCTTCAAGGAAAAGGAGTTTCTCGGATAAGAGGTACCCTTTTCTGGTGATGGTTGCTGAGGAGAGAAGTAATGGAGAAGAAGAGGATTGCCCATGTAGGGCCTCACAAAGTTGACATAAGTGAAGTGGTGCGTGATCCCCGTGGTATTGAGGATATAGTCACGGAGATACTGGAGAAAGACTTTGTTGGGAGCCGCTATTCACAATTTGGGGCGTGGTTGAGTATCTTGCCCGACGCGGCGGATATCGGGGATTGGGATCGCACTCTGCTGGAAAGATATGTGCCGCTATATACCCAGTTTCAAGGCACGTGCATTGATTGCGAGTTAGGTACTTGCAGTCTCAAGGCAAGCCAGGGCAAATGCGGATTAGGGATGGATTCGTTTCAAGGCAGGCTGAGTTTGCGCAAGGCCTGCCGTGGCTGTATGGGCCAGATGGTAGCTACTCGTCATTTGTTGAACTATGCATTGAAGTTATGGGATGAAAGCAAGGCTGTCAGCATGGGTGAGCTCTTGGCCATGTCAGATGCCTGTCCTCCTGTAGGCACTTTGAGCGGCATCTATGTGAAAACCCTCAAGGACTTGAACAGGGTGCTCTCATACGGAGAGGCGCAGTTGGCTAAGCTGATGTCTGCGAGCTATTCAGGCACCGGAACAGTGGCGGATTTTGAAAGCATGGTGATGCACGCTGGTTCTGTTCTGCTTCTGGCTATGGGAGTGTCTGAGATGATTAAGGTCGCTTGCTTCGGCTTTACGTCAGCCGCTAACCATAAGATTGATGAACTGGAGAATTTCCCGCCGGCCAACGTGGTTGGAGGATGGTCGTCCATACAGGAAGGAAAGCCGGTAATCGCCTTTGTCGGCGATGATTTTCTGCCGGCATGGTGTGCCATAGAGTATCTCAAGCAGAATGAATTGTTGGACAAAGTCGAGATATGCGGTGTTGGCCCTGCAGGTGATGACGTGGTGCGCTTCTATGACAAGTGCCGCATAATTGCTCCGATGGTGAAGGCGGGCAAAGCTATCAGAAATGGCGTCTTCGATGTGGTTGTAGCTGCGAACGGATGTATTCCTTTGGATCTACTATCTGAAGCGGCAAGGGTGAAGAGCAAGTTCATATGGGTAGGAGCGCAGGGAGTTGGCGATCTGGTTGATAAGACTGATGAACCTCTGGATAAGATAGTGAGTGCCCTGGTTGATGGTGAAGAGGCAGTTTGGATTAGAGATGTTGAGAAGGCTGGCCAGGTAGCAGTCAAGGTAGTCCAGCAAGTGAAGGGAACACGGAAATTTATTCTAAATGATGAGTTGGCAGTTGAGCAGGCTAAGAAGTGTAAGGATGATTGTGATCTTTGCTCTATCGCTTGCCCCAATAGCTTGCCATTATCAAAGGCGGTCAGACTGTTACGCGGCGGTAACTGGGATGGTTTCTCAGAGGTGGAGGGAGGGTGCTATTTCTGTGGAAAGTGTGAAGAGGCTTGCCCGGCTGAAGTGAGGCTGCGGGACATAATAGTAGCGACTGAAAGGAAACAAGCGAGCAAGGACAAATTCATTATGAGAGCGGGAAGAGGTCCTCTCCCCCTCACTGAGATACTGCAGTCGGCTTTTTCCATGGTCTGGGGTAATGCTCCCGGTATCGTGGTGATAGCGGGTTGTGGTGATGCTCACCGCGATGATATCGGATGGCTGGCTCAAGAATTAACCAGACGAAACTGCATTGTCTTCGTGGCTGGATGTGCTGGTGCTGAGATTGCCCGCAACCACAACGAAAGGAAGGGCAAGTATATTTTTGAGCAGTACCTGGCTTCTATTGAGCCACGATCTCTCATCAACTGCGGTGGCTGCACCGCAGTTGCCCTGGCGAATAACATGTATATGTACTCGCGTGCTGCCGGAGGCATTCCTCTCTATGGGGGCATACCAGAGGTAGGCGAAGGGTCACTTTATTCTACCTTCACGTTGCTTGTATGGGGTGCTCTGCCTGACAGGATGTATGCAGCAGCAGCAGCATATGCCCGTCTTGGGATAAGGGTTGTAGTGGGTCCGGCTTCAGGTTGGACTTGGGGTCGCTATTTGCCTGGCAATAGGTATGATCGGAGCAAATGGTGGGTCTATCATGGAGACAATGGTAGTAAGAGAGAAACCGAACCTATTCCGGAGCATTTTATTATCCCCGTGGAAACCAAAGAGGAAGCGCTGACCATGATGCCCCACACTTTCTTCAGTACATCTGAGATGAGGGAGGGTCGGGCTGCTCGTCTTGACCTGCTTATTGAGTTGTATCGGCTGTTCTATGGCCAACTTCCCGATGATTGGAACTTGTTGGTGAGGTCCTATTTGGATATCCCGACGAGACACAGGATCAGATTGGTTAAGCTGCTTCGGGATGAATATGGTTGGGAAGGCGATGGATTGAAGATTACCAAGGCCAGGAATCGTGATGGGAAACTGTTAACCCTGTCGGAATTCAATACCAGCTACGGTATGGAGCTGGGAAGATACCACTGCAGACTGAAGAGGCTGTTGCCAAAGAGTGTGAAAGATAGAGAAAAGGGCAGTTAGTCTTCCTCGTCCTCAGTTTTCTCTGATTTTACGAGGTCAAGTGCGCTGAAGGGGCATTTTTCAGGACATAGGTTACAGATATCAAGGCCCGGTACTGCGCGTTTACAGCTTGACCATTCTACTACGTTAAGATTGCCGTCTATTACCTTAATGACTGGTGGTACGGGAGCGCGCTGAGAGAGCCTGCCGCCGGAAGTGATAGTGGTAAGTGCTCTATTGCAGACGGCGACGCAATCACCGCAACCGGTGCATCTCGACCTATCAATGACGTGATCTGTCCCTTTGATGCGCTCTCCTTCCCCCAACATCTCCTTCAGCATATTGTATGAATCACGGAATTCTTCCTTGAGAAGGAGAGGGCAGTCAGTCGGCTTCTTATTCCTGCTTATGAGGTCGAAGGCAAAGGCATAACACGTGGGAGAACCACAGAGCTTACAATTGGTACGTGGCAATAGCCTGTATATCTGGAGCGGTTGAAGATCTTTCTTAGGCAACTTTCCTCCTGACCAGGAGGTCTGAGGTCGGGGTAATATTCTTTTCGGTCGGCATGGCTGTCACATCTATCATCTTAAGGTTTGGCAGTTGCGATACCGATGGATCGTAGCTTCCCAGGTAGTTAGAATATAGGCTGGACGGCATATGGCCTATGCCTTCTTCGATAGCGGTTTCTGATTTTACTGTCACCACCACGGAGCCTGATTTGCCTTTGAGCTCGATAGGGGCGCCATTCTTAAGCCCCAGCTTTTTCAGATCAGTCGCGGATAGGTGCACCACGGCAGACTTGGTCTGATATTCATCGCCCAATCCATCTCTCTGCCTGGCAATCGCTTGGTGGATGTCGTCATAGGTCACGATGGTCAGACTAATACCTTGGTTAGATGAATCCATCAAATGCTCCCTGCCAGTTGTTTCAGGACTTCTTCCTCAGTAGGATTATCTATCTTCTTTGGGCCGGCTAATGCTACTTCATCCCCATCCATTCTTATCATTGAGCCGCCGTATTCTACACCGGGCAGTGCTGTTGGTATGACCACATCAGCGGAGATCGTGGTGGGTGTACGGAAGTGATCCAGACAGATGACGTTTATGCCCTGCAGATTCTTTATTATGGACTGAGGCAGGGCTGAAAACGGATCTGAACCCACTATTAGCACACATTCGGGGACACGGTTTCTTATTTGTTCCAATAAGGAGAACTCACTTCCGTGAGAAATGCCGCCGGCGAAGCTTATGCTATTAACATATCCCGTCTGTTTGTAAAGCGATTGATGGAATCCTCTCATGTTGGCTGCTGCTATCATGGGAATTACAGCAATCCTAGTCGACTGACTGAATGTATGTGCCATCTCGCTGAATGAGATGAGATCATTGTCAAGAGAGTAGATCAGGCCGAGACCGCAGAAGATCGCGCAAAAGCGAGACTTTACCACCATCTCTCTGAATTTTCTGGCTTCATCATGTCCATCCTGTCCCTCATCGAGTATGGCATTGATGAATTCCTTATCTTGTCCAGGCCTGATTCTGAAGGACGGCTTACACATTGCGCTCAACTCCGTCTGTCTAACCTCGACGCAGCTTAGTGTTACCTTGGGAAACCATCCGGCGGGATTGTAATCAGCATAAGCATAGTAAGTGTACTTCGAAAGGTGCCTCGGGTGGGTGTGGGGAGGATTGGCACCCCAGTAGATTAGCAGGTCTGCCTTATCTTTTACTTCGGAGAGAGAGCATGTTGGCAGATCCTCGGTAAGGATTTTATGCATCATGGCACCGTATGAAAAGGATGAGGCGTCATCGATCGTTCCACCAAGCCTTTTTGCCAGCTCGATGGCAACCGCCTGTGATTCTAAAGTCGAATTATCAAGACCAAAGACGAGGAGATTCTTTGCCTTGGAAAAGAGGTGCACTGCCTCTTGAATGGCTTCTCCCAAAGAGCGCCTTTGGCCTCTAATGAGGGCTTCTGCCCGACGCTGTGGATCAAAGCTGGAACGAAGATAGGCCGCCCCCTTGGCACAGGCGTTCTCGATACGGCCCAGATTGGCACCGTCGATCTCAACCCGGATATCGTCGCATAGACAACCGCATGCGGTGCAGACCAAGCTCTGAGAGCTCAATTGAAGACCTCACTCAACATTGCGGATATCACCTGTAGGCCTGATGATTTGTTTCGAACCTTCACTATAAGTTGCAGATTGAATGACCTGTCCAATGAGATACTCACTTGGTGAGCTTTATGAATACGAAGTGCGAGCTACTGCTGCCTCTTCGACCAGGGTGGCGGGCAGTTCCTCAGGTCCGACGAGGTAGATTCTCCCCTTCCCTACTTTAGCAATCCTTCTCATCAACTCTGGATCGGCGGATCGCTGGTTGATACAGACGCAGGAAATTGTAATACCTCGGCGAGCTACCCTGGCGGCTTGCCTGAGGGCGTACTTCTGTGGGGATGGATGGGGTGCTGTTGCATCGCCATCAGATATGAGGATAATATGCTGTTTTGCTCTTCCCTTGGGGTGATGTTCCAGCAATTCACAGGCCTTCATCAAACCGTAGCCGATGTTGGTAAAAGCGTTCTCATGTAGCTCGAGTTCAATTACCCGGCGAGTCACTCTGTGAGGGCTGGCGGTTAGATTGACGACAATATCAGCCAGGTTGGAGAATGAGACCACTGCCACCCTGTCTTTATAGGCAGTCGCGGCCAGAGAAAGAGCCATCGCGCTTTGCTTGGCGAACCAAAATTTCTCGATCTGCAACATAGTGCCAGAGACATCGATCACCAAGACAATATCCATTCTAGTACGGATGTCTTTGATATTGACGATAATATCCTCTCTGGTGATGTATTGTCTTCGGTGGCGGATTGCCTCTCTCATGGTATTTCTGAAGGATATGTCGCGGTATTTGTCCCCGAAGCGATAGTGGCGCATCCCCACCACTCTGCCCTCGCCCAGGCTCAACTTCTTACCCGAGCTGTGCTTCCCATATCCATATAGATAAGCTCCCTCGTCCAACCGCGGTGTCAACTTCTCCAATAGCATGTTAATGCCACGCTGGCTGAGCATCCAGCCGCTGCTGGTGCGTTCCAGGATATCTTCCTTCTCCAGAAATTCAAGGGTTTTGGCCAGCGCTTGCTGTTCTATAATCTTGGCTATTATTTCCTTCTCTTTTCTGTATTCTTCAACTTCCTTAAGCAACTCATCATCGAGATTATCGGCTTTGTATCGTTCCGGGTAGAGCTCTGGCAAGCGACAGGCAATCTCTCTGTATAGCTGGGCCAGCTTGGAGTCAGGGAATCGTTTGATTCTCCTTAGCAGTAGATCAAAGGAGCCATATTTCAGAGGTTTCCTGAACTTATCTTCCCGGACGATCTCCTCGATCAGGGCCAGAACATCATCTTTGGTCAGGGTAGCCAGCTGTTCCCTGGCTTCATGTTTGCCGGTTACCTTCTCGACAACTTCCTCAACAATTCGCTCTCTCTTCCCGGGCAGATCGACCTCCGGGGCCAGTTTAAGGCGGTGGGGCAGCGAGACTGCTGCTGCGACAGAAAGTCTTCTATCGGCGTCCTCGTATTCCTCCAATTCAGGGAAGTGGGATAGAAGCTCAGCATTTCTAATCATGCCGCGCGTTCCTACCCCCCTTTCTACCTCGCTGTGTCTTCTTGTCTCGTTGACTATGCGAATTGCCTGCTCAAGAACTGGCTCGGCTAAGGTTTCTATATCACGGCCGATGTGGGTAAGAACAATCCTCTTTTGCTTATCAAGATCGTCAACGTAGTCAAGGTGGATAACATCAAAGTTGTCTAGCAAGTCCAGTGGTAATGACTTTAGTGCTCCCTCTCCGCCAGTGGCTACTACCAGGGTATCCAGTTTGATCTTTTGTTCCAACACGCCAATGGTTATTGTTCCATCTTGGAGCGCATACATAACTGCATTGAGCACTCGCTCAGGGATTCTATCGATGAAATCAATCAGCAATATGCCTCGATTAGCCCGCAACAGTTTTCCGGGCAGGAAAGCACGAGGAGAGCAAATACCTTCCTTGAAGGCTATTTCCGGATCAAGGTCTCCGATCAGATCTTCAACCGTTAACCCTCCGCTTCCTTGTATCTTCACCAATCTTCTAGCCGCAGGGAGGATGGTGCTGTGAAGTATTTCACCTCGCTTTTTCCTGTCTATACACCAGGGGCAGGGATCATTTTGGGGAAAACAATGTAGGGGGCAGCCCTCTACTACCTCAATATCATTCAGAATAACAGATAGACTGTTGGCTAAGCTTGTTTTACCACTTCCGGGGGGGCCAAGAATAAGCAGGTGGTGTGCACTGCAGAGGCTGCTTAACAAGGCCAGTTTCTTCGCATCTTCTATTTGAAGATCATCAAAGACTGACCGGCTAAACTGGTCAGTGCCTATTCTGTCTAAGGTGGTAAGGATTTCTTCCAGAAGCAATTTGTATATCGTCCGACTTCAACTGTAGCCCAGGATCTTCTTGCAGATTTCATCTATCGCAATGGATGCTGGAGAGTCTTTTGGGATCTCGGTCACAGGTTTGCCCTGGCCATCAAACTGTGCGACCAGCGGTTCAAAGGGAACATAGGCTGCTATCTCAAGCCCGTTTTCCTTGGCCAGTTCGTCTACGCGAGACCTGTTTTCCTCCGTCACCCTGTTGGCCACTATCAGGATGGCGCCAAACTCGATATTGAGCTCTCTTGATATCTCCACAATTCTCTTAGCAGTTTGAATGGCATTTTTTGTAGGATCAGTAACCACCAGCATGATGTCAACATCCCGGGTAGTGCGCCGACTAAGGTGCTCCAGCCCTGCGTGACAGTCGATTACAGTGAAATCATAACCCCTTGCTCTAGTGTCTATTACCTGTCGGACGACGTGGTTGACGGCGCAGTAGCATCCCTCACCTTCCGAACGCCCCATTACCAGTATGTCGAATTGAGGGAACTCCTCGATAGCTTCATGGAGGGCCAGCTCCAGGTGTTCTTGTTTGGAACTTGTCACCTTGCTACGAGCTGGTGCATTGATAATTGCCTCCCGGCTCTCTCCCACGTTCTTGGTCACTGTTACACCAAGGGCCTGGGGGAGGTTGGAATCCGGGTCGGCATCAATTGCCAGTACGCTACCGTGCTCGGATAGCTTCTTTACCAGCATGCCTGACACAAAGGTCTTCCCTACTCCGCCCTTTCCGGAGACTGCAATAGCAAGTCCTCTGCTCATGACTACTTTCCTTCCAGAACGCTATTCACCAGTTCATTGA
This sequence comes from Chloroflexota bacterium, assembly GCA_026389585.1. Lineage (NCBI taxonomy): Bacteria > Bacillati > Chloroflexota > Chloroflexota bacterium. The sequence continues at coordinate 17,685 of JAPLHP010000084.1, forward strand.
TCAGATTCAGTGGGTCATCGTAGAACTTAGACTCAGGCGATGGCTTGATTCTACTACCAAGAGAGGAAGAGGCCATATCCCGTATATCATCTATATTTGCTTCAGATCGGTTTTCCAGCTTTGCCACAGCCTGTACCTTCTCATAAAGCGAAAGTGTAGCCCTTACACTAGCGGCTTGATCCATCTCCTTTGACCAAGGCTCTTCACGTGTAGCTCGTACCAGGGTAACCACGGCATCAAGTACTTCATCCGGCACTTTTACATTATCAATCCTGAGCCCATATCGGACTACTATCTCCTTCTCTTTTTCCAGAGATTCAGGATAGCCCATCTTGACCACATCAAATCTGTCGAGAAGGACATCGGAAAGCTCCTCGACCCCAGCCCGTTCTCTTGGGTTCATAGTAGCTATCATCACAAAATCAGCCGGGTAGTCTACGTCGTAAGGCCCTATCGTCGCGATGCCCTCTTCAAGAACCTCTAATAGAGCATTTTGAAGTTTCTCTGTAACCCTGTTAAGTTCATCGAAGAAAACGATCCCTCGATTGCCCTTGAGCAATTTCCCTGGCAAGAATGCCCGATAGTCCTGAGGACCATACTTGAAAGCCTGGGTTGGATCGATATCTCCCAAAAGGTCCTCAGCAGTAAGGTCAGGAGAACCCTGCAACCTGACGAACCTTTGCTCACCAGGAATCATAGTGGACTCCAGTTTCTCACCAGTGGAAGCTTTTGCCTTGCACTGTGGGCAGACAGGCTGTTCCGGGTGGCAATGGTAAGGGCAACCCTTCACCACCTTTATGGGAGGCAAAGCTGCTGCTATATGCTTGGCGAGAGTAGTCTTGCCAACTCCAGGCGGTCCCTCAATCAGCATGTGATGGCCAGCCAGCAATGACGCAAGTATCCTCTTCTTGGCATCATCCTGGCCCACAATGACTGAAAGCATGTCATTCCCATCAGCCACAGATTTCAGGATCGCTTCTCTTAGTCCCTCAATCATCACTCCTCCTGGTTAAGAAGTATACTATACAATCTTAATCTGAACCAATCAGGAGTGATTGCTTGGTGGGGGTGGTTGCTGAGTATCAGGAGGCTTTTCTGGGTTGGTGGATGAACTGAATATTGGTGCTTTGACGCTTTGACCATGTGGATAGTGATTGCTATAATGGCCTCGTGGCACGAACAAATGGGGTCCCCGCTAAGATGTTGACGGTAGGTGAAGTCAACAGTACTTTTGCTGAAAAGGGAGTAGATATTAAGCTGCCGTTGCCCACCCACTTTTTGGTAAAGGATCTGCAGGTTCTTGAGAGAAGGAAAGTCCCGGGTGGAGTGGGGCTACTCTTGAGGGTAGAGTTCATAAATGATAATGGGGAGGAAGTTACCGATCTGTTTCACTGTGAAGGAGGGGTAAAGGTAGAGGGTAAAAGGAAGACTGAAACAGCAGAGATTCAGCAGCCACCCCTGACAGACCTGCTGCCCCTGCGCTCGAAAGAGGAATTTGAGAGTGATGATGAGGTGAAGTCCTATTTGAAAGAAGCGATCAGTCACCTGCTGCAGGATAAGGGGTACCGACTTGGTGAGCGCAACGATGTTGATTTGTATTTTGAGCGGCAGGAGCAGGGGTTCTTTGTTAGTCTGGCAGTACGGTGTGACGAGTCACTCCTTGAAAAGGCGAAGATATTAGTAGAACTAAGGCAGAGGCATGGCGTTGATAATGAGTATGGCCTGATAGTCCCAGCCTTTCAGGATTCTCTGGGGGTTCCGCTTCTAAGTCAGGAGCGCTGGATGTTGAGAAACCAGGAGTTCCTGGCAATAAATCGGATCGGGATCTATGCTGTTGATAATTGGAATCCCAATCTGCTCTATGCTTTTACTATTCACCCTTCCCCAAGAGATCTCAAGAAATACTTCATGACTACGGGACCTAAGTGGTCTCTGGTTCGTAGCCGCTATGTTCTGGGCAGATCTAAGAAGAAGGCGGCTGGTCTTGAGTCTCCATCGGATGGTTAGGGACAAAGGCAGTATGACCTGTGATAAAATGAAGTGGGAGCCTGTCAGGGATCGGTAGCAACAGTTATTGACTTTTGTTGCTTTGCCCCCTGCAGCAAAACCAGACGGAAACGGGATGTTATATTTCTTTCCTAAAATAATCTAAGGAGTATTCTCAGAAGCATGACATCTATGAAACCAGAGAGGTTGACGGAGCAAGCCCAACAGGCGCTAGATGTTTCACAGGAGCTTGTCAGGCGCTATCGACACAGCCAGTGGGATGTTGAGCATGTGTTGTTAGCCCTATTGGAGCAAGAGGACAGCCTGACAGCCAAGATAATGAAGGAGCTTGGGGTGGCTGACGGGGTAGTGAAGCAGCAGGTAGAATTGGTTTTGGAGAAGGCACCAAAGGTCACTTATGAAAGTGCTCAAATCTATAAAACCCCGCGCATCGCTCGTCTTCTGGAGTCCGCTGCGGCTGAGGCAGACAGGCTGAAGGATGAATTCGTCGGCATTGAGCATCTTCTTATTGCTATAGCCATGGAGCCAAATGGAGAAGCAGCGCGTATTCTCAGGTCGGCTGGTGTGGATCAAGAGGGTATTTATCGGGCTCTGCGTAATGTGCGGGGAAGCCACAGGGTTACTGATAGGAGAGCTGAGAGCAAGTACCGTAGCCTGGAGAAATACGGACGTGATCTGACGGAGCTGGCGAGACAGAGCAAGATAGACCCCGTAATCGGCAGGGATGACGAGATTCGCCGGGTAATGCAGATCCTATCTCGGCGCACTAAGAATAACCCCATAATCATTGGTGAAGCTGGAGTAGGTAAGACTGCTATCGCTGAAGGTCTGGCTCAGAAGATTGTTGCTGAGGATGTTCCTGATTCATTGAAGAACAAGAGGATGATTGCCTTGGATATGACCTCTCTGGTGGCTGGCAGCAAGTTTAGAGGCGAGTTTGAAGACAGGCTTAAAGCTGTGATTGACGAAGTACGCCAATCCAACGGAGAGATTATCCTTTTCATTGACGAATTTCACACTGTGGTTGGGGCTGGAGCGGCTGAGGGGGCTATAGATGCCAGTAACATACTCAAACCGGCGCTTGCCAGAGGGGAGCTTCGGTGTATAGGGGCCACTACCCTGAATGAGTATCGGGAGTATATTGAAAAGGACAAGGCTTTGGAGAGGAGGCTTCAGCCTGTATTTATCGAACAACCCAGTGTTGAGGCTACGGTAGAGATGCTTCGGGGGCTTCGACCCAGATATGAGGCGCATCACAAGATTGAGATCGCTGATTCAGCCCTTAGCGCTGCTGCCAAGTTATCGCACAGGTATATCACTGATCGGTTCTTGCCTGACAAAGCCATTGACCTTATCGATGAGGCAGCCAGCAAACTTCGCATTGACTTGGAGAGTGCGCCACCACCGGTAAAGAAACTGGAGCAGGAACTCAAGCATTTGACCAACGAGGAAGAGGCGGCATCGCAACGGCGGGACTATCAGCGTGCTGCTGAGCTTAAGTCACAAATGTTGCGACTCGATGAAGAGTACAAAGAGGCCAGGAATGCATGGCTCCAGAGCAGGAAGATTGACCGTGTCGTGGATGAAAATGACATTGCTGAACTCGTTTCTAAATGGACTGGAATACCGCTTTCTCGCATGCTGGAGAGTGAGTCAAAGAAGCTGGTCCATATGGAGGAAGATCTCCATAAGAGGATCATCAATCAGGAAAGAGCTGTGGCAGCTGTTTCGGGAGCCATTCGGCGGGCTAGAGCCGGACTAAAAGATCCGAAGAGGCCTATTGGCAGCTTTATCTTTCTCGGCCCTACAGGGGTGGGTAAGACAGAATTGGCCCGTGCTTTAGCAGAGTTTCTATTCGATGATGAAAATGCTTTGGTGCGCCTGGATATGTCAGAGTACATGGAGAAACATGCTGTCTCGAGGCTTATTGGTGCCCCACCGGGGTACGTTGGGTATGATGAGGGAGGACAACTCACTGAATTGGTACGTCGTCGTCCCTTCAGGGTTATTCTTTTTGATGAGATTGAAAAAGCTCACCCAGACGTATTCAATATAATGTTGCAGATTCTGGAGGACGGGCGATTGACTGATGGACATGGCCGAGTTGTGGATTTCAAGAATGTTGTAGTCATAATGACCAGCAACTTGGGCACACAAGAAATACAGCGTCAGAGGATTGGCTTTCGTCTGGAGAAAGAGCTTGATCAGGAACGGTTACGGCAGACAATCAGCACTGCTCTGAAGCAGACATTCCGGCCTGAACTCCTTAACAGGATAGACGAAATAATTATCTTTGATTCACTGACTGAGCAGCATCTTCAGCAAATCATTGAGCTGCTGCTAAAGGAAGTGCAGAAACGGCTTTCTGAGCACAGGATAACAGTCGAGTTGAGTGAGTCCGCCAAGGCGTGGCTTATTAAGGAGGGCTATGACCCTGTCTATGGTGCAAGACCATTGCGGCGGGCAATTCAGCATCATGTAGAAAATCCGCTTTCTAAAAGAATCCTGGATGGTGAATTTGTAGAGGGGGATGTTGTCTTGGTTGACTCTGTGCCGGATGGGCTGACGATTACGAAGAAAAGTGTTTGATGATCGATGAGGGTATTGCTGCAGCTGGTGACCCGGGCCTCTGTTAGTATTGATGGAGAAGAAGTAGCCCGGATCGGCAAGGGACTGGTGTGCCTGGTGGGTGTAGCTCAGGGAGATACGGAAAGCGATGCACGATTCTTGGCCGGGAAGGTAGTTAACCTCCGTATATTCTCAGACGAGGCAGGCAAATTCAATCTCTCACTGGTGGATGTCAATGGAGAACTGTTAGCGGTGAGCCAATTCACACTGCTAGCTGATGCTCGCAAAGGTCGACGACCCAGCTTCACTCAGGCAGCATTGCCAGTTGAGGCTGAAGCTCTATTCAACAAGTTTGTGGAACTGGCGAGGGCTACGGGCCTAAGAATAGAGACAGGGCGATTCCAGAAGCACATGCTGGTGGAAATCTACAATGACGGCCCGGTTACCATTCTCCTCGATAGCAAGTTGTGAGAAGCTATCAAGTTAGGCTAATTTGATTCCTCTGAAATATCCCCTGTGGCAGCAGCCTGTAACTGGGGCTCAGCCTGGCCCTCAAGTTCTACTGGCTTGCTCATCATTTCTTCTTGTATCTGTAGGACTTCTTCTTGCTTAGTAAGCTGACCTTGTAAGGCCTGTAAGTCTTCCGGTTTGAGACAGCGAGCGGGGATCAGTCTCCCTATAATCACGTTCTCCTTAAGCCCTAGGAGTCTATCCACCTTCCCGTTTATGGCTGCCTCTGTGAGTACTCGAGTGGTCTCCTGGAAAGAAGCCGCAGCCAGCCAGCTATCCGAATTGAGGGCAGCCTTTGTTATCCCTAAGAGGGCGGTCTGAGCTGTGGCTGGTTCGCCTGCTTCAGCTACCACTCTAGCGTTGATATCTTCAAAGGCGAAGCGATCTACCAGGTCTCCGGGAAGCAATTCAGTATCACCAGGGGAATCGACCCTTACCTTTTGTAGCATTCGGCGGCCAATAATCTCGATATGCCTATCATTGATGGTAACTCCTTGAGAGCGATAGACTTTCTGTATTTCGTCTACAAGATATCGCTGCATAGCTTCGCGTCCTTTGATACGCAGGATGTCCTGGGGATTAGCGTGGCCGTCAGTAAGGAGGTCACCGGCCTTCACATGGGAACCATTTATTATTTTAATATTTGATATAAAAGGAATGATGTATTCTTCCTCTTCCTTTTCCTCATAGCTGATGATGAGGTTGTTGCCTTCAATATTTACCTTGCCACTCACAGGAGCTAACAGGAGGGGAACTGGTGATGACACATCTGCTTCTTCTTCAGCCGAGGCTGTTGAGGATTGCTTGGCTAAAACTGTTCCTACATCTACCCATTCACCGTCGCTGACCTGCGGTTCTGTACCGGGGGGCAGAGGGTATTCGTTACGATATAACTCAGAGTTGGTAATCCTTATTTTGTAACCTTCTTCGGTGGGTAAGACCTCTGCCACACCGTCGATTTCGGAAAGGATAGCTTGCCCTTTTGGTATTCTTGATTCAAAGAGCTCCTCTACTCGTGGCAATCCGGTGGTGATATCCAAACCCAATACCCCGCCGGTGTGGAAGGTACGGAGTGTTAGCTGTGTTCCTGGCTCTCCAATACTCTGGGCGGCGATAATGCCGACTGTGGTACCCTCGTCTGCCAGGTGACCTTTGGAGAGGTCATTACCATAGCAGGACTGGCAGATGCCGACCCTTGACTGACAGCTAAGTGGCGACCTGGCGTAAACCTGACTTATTCCTGCTGAGACAATCTGCCTTGCCTTCTCCTCGGTTATTTCCTCATTTCGATCTACGATGGCCTTCCCGTCAGAGGGGTCAGTTACTGTGGCTGCGGCCAAGCGTCCTACTATGCGCTCAGAAAGATGAGGCAGGAAACTGTCTTTGGACTCTGTGCACCAAATACCAGAAGTTGTGCCACAATCCTTCTCAGTAATGATGACATCTTGAACAATGTCTACAAGGCGTCTGGTAAGGTAGCCCGCATCTGAGGTTCTCAAGGCAGTATCTGCCAGTCCCTTGCGGGCGCCATGTGTAGAGATAAAGTACTCCAGAACGGAAAGTCCTTCGTTGAAGCTGGACTTGATGGGAAACTCTATGATCTTACCCGAAGGATCTGTCATCAAGCCGCGCATGCCTGCCATCTGCCTTATCTGAGAGAGGTTGCCTTTTGCTCCCGAGGTTGCCATCATGTAGACCCCCCCGTAGCGATCCAATGATTGTGAGACAAGGTCAGTGATTTTTTCAGTGGCCTGTGTCCACTGGTCCACTGTGCCGCTATACCGTTCCTCATCAGTGATTAGTCCCCGATAGTGCTGGTCTTCTATTTGAGCAATGACCTTTTCAGCCTCCCGGAGAACCTGAGTTTTTTCTTGCGGTACCTTTACATCGTTAAGACTGATGGTGGTACCTGATTTGGTGGCATATCTGAATCCCAAATTCTTGATATTGTCAGCCATAATAGCGGTATCTACATTGCCTACTAGTTTGATGCAGTCTGCGATAAGCCGCTTCAGACGTGTCTTGTCTACTGTTTCGTTAATGAAACCAACTTCTTTGGGCATAATGCTGTTAAAGATAATCCGTCCCACGGTTGTCTTGATACGCTTTTGCTGATCATGGTCATGCATCCGTACTTCGATCTCTGCACCCAGGTCAACGATGTCCAGGTTGTAGGCCAACTCCGCTTCGCTAAAGCTACCGAAAGATTTTCCCTCCCCTTTGCCCCCTGGCTTGAGGGATGTCAGGTAATAACAACCGAGGACCATGTCAAGAGTTGGCGCTACTGCAGGTTCTCCGTTGCTAGGCAAGATCATGTTGTGGATACTGAGCATTGATTTTCTGGCCTCCATGACTGCAGCCCTTGATAAGGGAACATGTACAGCCATTTGGTCTCCATCGAAGTCCGCGTTAAAGGCAGTGCATACCAGAGGATGAAGTTGAATAGCACTGCCTTCGATTAACACAGGCTCAAATGCCTGAATGCCAAGTCGGTGCAATGTTGGAGCTCGGTTGAGCAAAACCGGCCTTTCTTTAACGACTTCTTCTAAGATACTCCAGATTTCCGGTCTTGCTCTCTCCACCATTCTCTTCGCACTCTTGATATTGGTAGCAAGACCCTGTTGTACCAGGCGAAACATGAGAAATGGTTTGAAGAGTTCCATGGCCATGCGCTTGGGCAATCCACACTGATGAAGCCCCAGTTCAGGACCCACTATTATTACTGAGCGCCCGCTATAATCGACTCTCTTGCCCAGAAGATTCTGGCGGAAACGTCCCTGTTTGCCTCGAAGCACATCTGATCGTGACTGCAAAGGTCGGTTGCCTGCACCAGTAATAGCCCTTCTTTGTCTCCCATTGTCGATAAGAGAATCCACTGCCTCTTGCAGCATCCTTTTTTCGTTGTGGATAATTATCTCGGGGGCACCTACGTCCAACAGCCTTCGAAGGCGATTATTCCGGTTGATTACCCTTCGATAAAGATCATTGAGATCGCTGGTAGCAAATCGTCTCCCATCTAGCTGTACTATGGGTCGTAAGTCAGGGGGCAGAACGGGGAGGATGGTCAAAATCATCCATTCTGGCTTGTTGCCGCTGCGACGGAAAGCTTCAACTACCTGTAATCTCTTAATGGCTTTCTTCCGTCGTTGTCCTGAGGCAGAAATGAGCTCCTGATGTAAGGCTTCATGGAGTTCTTCCAGATGAAGCTTGCGAAGGATGGTCAGGATAGCTTGAGCACCCGAATCTGCTTCGAAGAAGGTGCCGTGTTTCTTTTTGAGTTCGCGGTATTTGCCATCCGTAAGCAGTTTCAGAGGACGCAAATCCTCTATCTCTTCAATCTCTTCCTCGATTTCCTTCTCTAACCGAATCCGCTCCTCGACATTGACATCTTCCTTTTGGGATATCTGCTGGCGCTCTTCCTGCAGTTGCTGGATCAGTCTTTGTTTTGGCTCTTCGTCTACACTGGTTATGATGTACTGGGCAAAATAGATGATACGCTCTAGACTGCGTGGTGAAAGGTCAAGGAGTAATCCTATTCTGCTCGGTATCCCCTTCAGGAACCAGCTATGAGCCACCGGGGCGGCCAATTCTATATGACCCATGCGCTCCCGGCGCACCTTGGAGAGAGTAACCTCTACGCCACACCGATCACAGCGAATACCCTTGTAGCGTACCTTCTTATATTTCCCGCAGTAGCATTCGAAGTCCTTGGTGGGGCCAAAGATCCTTTCGCAAAAAAGTCCATCTCTCTCTGGTTTCAGACTACGGTAATTTATAGTCTCCGGCTTTGTTACCTCACCCCAGGACCAGCTTTTAATCTGCTCTGGTGAGGCAAGAGAGATTCGAATTCCGCTAAGGCTATCGGCACTAAACAAAGCGTTGCCTCCTTGGAAATGCAGTTTTAATTGTGCTTATGCTGTGGTCAGATCTTCTCTTCGCTGAACAAATCTACTGATAATCCTAGACTCTGTAGTTCGCGGACCAGAACGTTGAAGGATTCTGGCAGTCCTGGAGGATACACATCCTCACCCTTGGTGATAGCTTCATAGGCTTTAGCTCTTCCAGCGATATCGTCGGACTTGATGGTGAGAAGCTCTTGGAGGGTGTGGGCAGCTCCATAGGCTTCTAGTGCCCAGACCTCCATCTCGCCAAAGCGTTGTCCTCCGAATTGAGCCTTACCTCCCAATGGCTGTTGTGTGATCAGGGTGTAAGGACCTGTAGAGCGAGCATGTATTTTATCCTCCACTAGGTGGATTAGCTTCATCATATAGACATATCCCACTGTTACAGGCTGATCAAATGGCTGACCAGTGCGTCCGTCGTAAAGTATGGTTTTACCGTAGATCGGTGGAGAAACGGACCTTTCTTTAATCACCTTCTCTACTTGTTGTTGTATCTGTTTATCAGTGAGTCCTTCAGTTGAAACCTCCAGTTCTTTAAGCCAGAGGCGAAGGCATACCAGAGTAGCTTCGGAGGTGGAATCCTGGCTGAATACCTTATCGCCATCGAAGCCCTGAGTTTGAAGCCATGTTTTTGCCTTTGCAAGCCTCTCCTCGGGGTTAGAACCATCGTTGCTGGAACCAGCTTGGCGGATAATCCAAGCTCTTGCCAGTGCATTCTCAATCACCGCCGTATCAGCTCCCTCAAATACAGGGCAGTCGACCTTGAGGCCAAGCTCGTGGGCGGCCCAGCCAAGGTGGGTCTCGAAAATCTGCCCCAAATTCATTCGGGAGGGTACTCCGATAGGATTGAGGATGATATCAACGGGTGTGCCGTCGGGCAGGAAGGGCATGTCTTCTTCAGGCAGTATACGACCTATAACACCCTTATTGCCATGCCTGCCGGCCAGTTTGTCTCCCTCTGAAGCCTTCCTCTTTTGGGCAATCCATACCCTTACCAGCTTGCTGACGCCCTCCTGTAATTCATCACGGTTGGTAAAAATTCTTACCGCGATTACCAATCCCTTTTCACCGTGAGGTACCCGAAGAGAGGTGTCTTTTACTTCCCGGGCTTTCTCACCGAAGATGACTCTGAGGAGCTTCTCTTCGGCACTCAACTCGGTTTCTCCCTTGGGGGTGATCTTCCCTACCAGAATGTCTCCTGACTCAACGGTGGCACCGACTTGTATAATCCCATCGTCATCTAGCTGGCGAAGACTCTCTTCCCCCACATTGGGAATGTCTCTGGTAATTTCCTCGGCACCCAGCTTGGTCTCTCTTGCCTCAACCTCACACCGTTCAATGTGGATTGAGGTAAATTTATCGTCTTTGACCAGCTTCTCTGAGATTATAATTGCATCTTCGAAGTTGTATCCTTCCCAGCTCATGAAAGCACAAAGCAAATTTTGCCCCAGTGCCAGTATTCCATCATCAGTGGCTGAGCTGTCGGCTAGTACCTGACCTGGGTGAACCCTGGAGCCTTTGCTTACAATGGGATGTTGGTTGACACAGGTTCCTTGGTTAGTGCGCATGAATTTCGTCAGGGGATAAACATGTTCTTCGCCGCTATCACTTCTGACAACGATCTGGTTCCCGGTGGCAGAGACAACCTCACCGTCGCTGTCGGTCAGGATCAACTGCCCACTATCTCGGGCCACTTGCTGCTCTATCCCTGTTCCCACTATCGGAGACTCAGAGCAAAGCAAAGGCACTGCCTGGCGCTCCATATTGGATCCCATCAGCGCTCGGTTAGCATCATCATGTTCCAAGAAGGGAATTAGGGAGGCAGATATACCTACTATCTGTTTTGGGGAAACGTCCATAAGGTCGACGTTCTCAGGGGCCTCTGAAAAGAATCGTTCCCCTTTTCTCACCTCGATTTTGCTCTCGTTGAATTGGCCATCAGACCCGATGGGGGCATTGGCTTGCGCGATGACATAGGCCTCTTCCTTATCAGCCGGAAGGTAGACAATCTGGTCAGATACGAAAGGCAGCACCTTCACATCTCTTGGTGATAGCCGGGATATTTGCTCGGCAATCTTAGGGGTGATACGCGCTCCATTTTTAGCAATTTGATGGCCATCGTCGTCAGATATCGGCTCTCTGAGGGTCCTATTTCGCAACTCCTCTGGCGTATTTCTTACCTCTCGGACTACTTTTCGATATGGAGTCGTTATGAAACCATATTCATCAATGGAGGCGTAGGTAGCCATGGAACTTATCAGGCCGATATTTGGCCCTTCAGGTGTCTCAATAGGACAAATCCTGCCGTAGTGAGAATGGTGAACATCACGGACCTCGAAGCCAGCCCGTTCTCTTGATAGTCCTCCGGGCCCCAGTGTTGACAGACGACGTTTATGGGTTAATTCCGCCAGGGGGTTAGTCTGATCCATGAATTGACATAACTGGGAGCCACTGAAGAAGTCCCTTATTGCGGTATTTATAGGTCGGGTATTGATGAGGGCATTTGGTGTAACAGTTTCAGGGTCAACGATGGTCATGCGTTCCTTTACCATTCGCTCGAGGTTCAGAAGGGCAATATGGAACTGGTTCTGAATTAGTTCACCGACGGTGCGCAGTCTTCGATTGCTCAGATGATCAATGTCATCAGGTGCTTCCAGTCCATTGTTGACCATGATAATGTGATGTACTATGGCTACAAGGTCTTCTCGGGTGAGGGCAGAACTACTATGGTTATTCCCTGATGCCTCTTGCCCCAGCCTCTTGTTGAGCTTGTAACGGCCGACCTTGCCCAGATTATAGTGTCTGGGGTTAAAGAACAGGTTGTCCAGTAAGGTCTTGGCATTGTTGATATTAGGGAGATCTCCGGGGCGCAGACGTCTGTGGATTTCGAGTATAGCCTCAGTTTCGTTCTTGATAAAAGAGTCCTGTTTAGCGCTAGCTGCAATGAAGGAGTGGGCTGGATTTGTATCTACATCTTTGAATAGCTGGAGTAAATCCTCGGTGCCGGCATAGCCTACAGCGCGCAGGATGGTGGTGACAGGGAATCGCCTCTTACCGTTTACCTTCACCCAGATGACATCCTTGGTGGTGGTTTCAAAATCGAGCCATGATCCGTGCTCTGGTATGAGCTTTCCATAGCAGAGTTCACGCCCGCTTGCCACATCTGTCTCGCTAGTAAGGTAGAGGCCTGGCGAACGGATCAATTGGCTTACTACTACTCGCTCTGCCCCATTGATAATGAAGGTACCGTCAGGGGTCATTAATGGTAGATCAATTATGAAGATATTCTGTTCTTTAACTTCTCCTGTCCCTTTAACTACCAACTGAACCTTGGCATAGAGTGGTGTGGCATAAGTCAGGTCACGTTCCCGGCAATCCAATATCGAATTCTTTGGCGGTCCGAACTCACAGTTGAGGAAACGCAGTTCAAGCCGTGCACCAGTCAGGTCCTTGATAGTCAGGTCCTGGAAAAGCTCTCTCAGCCCCTGCTCCTGGAACCTGCGGAAGGAGTTGAACTGTATTTGGATTAGGTTGGGTATTTCTAATACGGGTGAGGTTTTGGCGAACGATTTTCTGGCGATGCTTTGTGTCTGGGAAACAATATTAGTAGAAGTCAAAGCTTGTACACACTCCTTTGCTGGCTTTAATGGGCATAGTGTGCCTCATAGTAACAAATTAAAACAAAACAGGACACACCTATACCAAGATGGAAACACTTAATGAGGAACAATATTGCATAGAACGCAAGTGCAAAAAATTAGTATAGCGCACTGTCCAATCTATGTCAAATAATTGTTGTACTCGGTGGATGTTCTACGATTATGACAGGGGTTAAGCTAAACCCTGTTTGGTTTTGAATAAATCTGCTTCTTGCTGTATGGTCTCCACCAACCATTAGTGAACTTGACCTGGGAGGGAACACTAGACAGACTTGTATCCCTTCTCTGTTGCTTGCCTATCCAGGTCTGAGGTAAGGATTCTTTCTAAGGGCAGTAATACCTCTGAACCTGTCTTCCGCAGATCGATAGCCTTGATATAGCTCTGGCACTTTTCACAGGTATATATGCGATATAGTTCATCGTCGTCAGTGAGATAGGCAAGGGCATCATGATCCTGGGTGCCGCAGCTGGAACACTGCAATCGCTGGAAAAGCCACTGTGTGTCGCAGCGAGAGCACATTAACCACCTTGCTCCCTGGTCTTTATCCAGGGAGGCGAAATCCGGGTTGCCTCCGCAAACCGGGCAGTTCTTGCGCCGCCATATTTCCTGTTTGATTAACTTCGACAATGCTTCGGAGTGAGCCATCAGGAAAGGACGGAGGGTAGCCTGAATAATATTGGACAGAAGCTTCTCGCTGATGTGATTTTGTGCAGCGATAGGTGACAATGAGTGCCCTTGATACCAATCCCTGGCCGATTGTTGGAGTAGCGGGGTGTCAGAGGCGATGTTTCCCAGGGCTTTGGTATCTCTGCGGTTATCGCTGTTGTGTTCGGTCAGGATGAGAACGGCTGCCCGGAACAGATTTTGCACTGTAGGCCAGTCTAAGGGAAGCTCTTCGAACTTCAGCAGGGGAATGCCTTGGCTTAGCTGGCTGAGAGCGGCTTCTTTGGTCAGGTCAGGCTGCTGAACAATAAGGCGAGACCTGGCCTCACTTTGAAGACGAAGCAGCTTCTCGTAGGTCTCGATAACAGGGGGCAGCGAGCCATTCCTTTGTGCCCACTTCTCAAGTCTTTGCAGGATCTTGCTATCGTCTGATCTCTCCATGGCCACTGGGTTTTCCTTTTGCCAGTCTACCAGTCTCTTGGGTTCATTTCAAAGGAATTTATATAAATGTGGTACATAGATGACTTTTGTTGAAATACTAGCATCCGTGTTGGAGATAGGGTTCAACAAAAGCAATAAAGGCCTGCGGTCTAACCACAAGCCTTCATTACTTGTCTTAGTTACTTGTCTATAGGGCCTACGATGCTCCCGGCCTCGGTTGTAGCAGCTTTATCTGGCTTGTGCTCTACGGACTCTTCATGATGCTCCGCGATGGGCAGGAAGCGGTTGGCCAGCATGAAGACGATGATGCCGCCGGAGACGAGACCTATCGAGACGGCGAACTCCTGCCAGCTAGGGAAGTAGGTGTAGCCCGGGCGTGGAGGTAGCTGTATCAGGGTAATGTTGAAGCGGTTGAACACCAATCCGCCGATCACCAGTAGCGCACTGCAGAACAAGCCTGTCCTGCTCTGTCTCACCTTGGGCATTGAGAACAAGACCATAGGGAGAATCACGCCGAGAATAACCTCAGCGAACCAGAAGACGTTGGCTGGGTACTCGTTGCCAAGGGCCTTCAACTCGTTGAAGTGTGGCCATCCGGCGAATACTATGTCTCCGACCTTCAGTGCCAGGTAGACACCCAGGATGTAAGAGACAATCTTGCCCAGGCCGCTGAGGACTTCCAGTTTCACCTGGTGGCCGAAGGCCTTGCCGCTGAGAGTGGACTCTAAGATGACCATGGCTGGCCCTACGGCTACTGCCGAGACGAAGAAAAGCAGGGGCAGGATAGGTGTGTACCACAGGTGGTTGAGTGTGTTGGAAAACAAGAGCGACATCGATCCCAGGGAATTCTGGTGACCGGTGGAGATCACGATGCCGGCGATGATCAGGGGGATCTGGATCATTCGGATGAACTTCAGGGGAATGCTCCAATTGAGCTTCTCAAAGACAGCCGGGCTTATCTCCAATGCCAACACGGCGGTGTAGAGCATCACGCACCAGCCCACTTCATATAGAGGAGAGTGGATGTTCGGGTTGAAGATCATCTTCCATATATACCAGGGTTGTCCGAGGTCGACCAGGAGGGCGAAGACAACCAGCAGATAGCCCAGGAAGGCAGTGAGGATCGCAGGCCTCACCACAGGGTGGTACTTTTCCAGGTGGAAGATGTAGACGATGGCTGCCAGGGTGAATCCGCCTGCCGCCAGAGCTACCCCGCAGTAGAGGTCAAAGCCGATCCAGATTCCCCAGCCACGGCCGTCGCTCATGTTGCTGATGAATCCGAGACCCTTGGCGTAGCGTACCACTGCCGTTGCCAGGAAGATGACCACCAGGAGGGCCAGGAAGAGGGTGCCGACGGGTAGTCTGCGTTCTTTCTGTGGTGTTGTCATCTCGTCACCCCTCCTTCTTCTCGTGCTCACCAGCGGCTATCTTCTGGCGACGTTTGGTATACCAGTAGGCGCCAGCCATAAGGACTATCACGCCCGCGGCGTAGTAAGGGAGGGCGCCCATAGCCTTGCGAGCGTTCCTGGGCACAGATTCATTTGTGACATTGGGGAAGTCCAGATCCTGGAAATCCACCGGTGAGATGTACATCCAGGAGGTACCTCCTGCCTCTTTCTCCCCATAAACGCGGTCAACGTACTTGTCCGGCGACGCCTCAATGCGGCGATGGGCCTCTTCGATGGCCTGTTGCCGTTCATCAAAAATCTCAAGAGCACCGGTCGGACAGGCCGTCACACAGGCCGGGGAAAGGCCGCCATTCTGGCGGTCAGCACAGAAGGTGCACTTGCGTATCCAGGGCGATGGCCTGTCCCATTGATACGTGGGTATTCCGAAGGGGCAGGCGACCATGCAGTACCGGCAGCCGATGCACTTGGCTTGGTTGTATAGCACTGCTCCCGTTTCCTCGTCCCTCCTCAGCGCGCCCACAATGCAGGCTGTCTCGCAAGCCGGATTCAGACAGTGCATGCACTGGATCTTGGCAAAGGCCCAGTGGAGATCGTAGCCATCGCCGATCTCCCGATAGCGCATGAAGGTGAAGGTGCGGGCGGAGAGCTGCGTCTTTCCCTCAATCCCTCCCGTGATCTCTACTCCGTTATCGGACTCCTTATCCGCTGAATTCTTATTCCAGCTCTTGCAGGCCACTGAGCAGGCCCTGCATCCTATGCACCTGTTGCCGTCGTAAAGTACAGCTTTTCCTTTCTCAGATTCAGACATTTGCCGCCTCCCTTGCCACCAGCTTCTCTATGTTGCATAGGAAACCCTTGTATTCTGGTATGGAAGTGTTGGCGTCTCCCACATGGGGGGTGAGGATGTTGCCGCTGTCGCCAGTGACAGTGCCACGTCCTGCATAGCCCCAATGCCAGGGGATGCCGATCTGGTGAATGAGATGATTTCCATCCACCACTATACCTTGGAAGCGCTTGGTGACTATGGCTACTGCTTCGATCGATCCACGGGCTGACGTAACCTTGACCCTGTCTCCGCTCTCGATCTTTGGAACAAGGGAGTCGGCCAGATCCTGACCAAGCTCCACGTACATCTTCGGCATCAGTTCCGCCAACCAGGGCAGGTTTCTGGTCATGATCCCCGTCTGCCAGTGCTCGGTGCAGCGGTAGGTAATGGCAACATGAGGAAATAGGACGACTGTGCCGCGGTCGTTCCTGAACTCTCCGATGAATGCCGCCGGGTCATATTGCTGTTTTGACATCAGATTTGTGATGGGGCTCTCCCATGGCTCGTAGACTTCCGGAATTGGGCCGTCCTTTAGAGGGGTACCTCTCTCTCCGTAACCCCATAGTTTGCCCACGCCATCAGAATTCATGATGAAGGGGAGTCTCTTTTCGCTGCCTAGTGCCTTTATGGCCTTTCCGCCGCCGTCTTCGATGTCGCTGCCGATTTCCCAGGCGCCGTTCCAGCGGAGCACGGGGCGGTTGGGATCCCATGGTTTGCCCTGCAGATCAACTGAGGCGCGGTTATAGATGATGCGGCGGTTCCTCGGCCAGCACCAGGCCCAGTTGGCATACAGCCCGATCTGTTTCTCGGATTCACCCACCACCACCACTAAGGATGTGTCCTTCCAGTCACGCTTCTTCGCCTTGTTTATGGAATCGATGCCGTTTACCACGGTGATAAGTTCAGGATGGTCTAGCTTGTCGGGATCCAAAGCCTTGTTGTACTGGCCGCAGAATAGCCAGTTGCCTGAGGAGGTCTTCCCGTCTTTTTGCAGATCGTTGAACCAGTCGATTAACTCTCCTTTGGCATAGCTGCTCCGGGCTACTGTGCCTGGTGTTATACCAGGTATGTCAAAAGGTTCCAGGGCGTAGCCGTTGATCTCCCTGGCTACGAAGTCCGCATCAGCTATGTCACCATATGGCCAGTCCAGCTCGAGGATTGGCTCAGGAGCCTTCCCACCTTCTTCTTTGTAGAGATCTTGAATCTTCTTCATGAGTTGGCTCATGATGTCCAAGTCAGGCAGGGCTTTGCCTGGCGGCAGAACTGCTCTGTAGCGCCACTGAACCCAGCGGCCGCTGTTGGAAACGCTGCCCTCCTTTTCGAAGGAGGCAGCAGCGGGCAACAGGAAGACTTCAGTATTGATATCGGCGGGCGTGACTCCGGGTCTCTTCCAGAACGTGGCAGTCTCGTTTGTCCAGACATCGCTGATTACCAGCCACTTCAGTCTTCCCAGGGCCTCACGCGCCACTTTGGAGTTGGGGCCACCCGATGCCGGGTTCTGGCCCCAGACCCAGAGCCCGTCAATCTTGTCATTACCCATTGCCTCAATCAGGCCGAGATGGGTGTAGTTGACGCCGCTGGCTTTTCCCTTGGGCAGGTAGTGGTAGCTGACTTTGGGGTCAGTGTCGGGCCACCATGCCTTGAGCAGGCTCACCATATATTTGGGGGCGTTCATCCACCAGTTCACCGTCTTTGTCCCGGCAAGCCCTGGCGGTGGATTGATAGCTTGCGGAGTAACCCTGCCAAGATAGCCTAATGGGGGAACTGCAGTCGCATCTCCCAACAATATGTCCGTATCGCTATCGTTTGACACCTTGAGATAACCGGGCAAGATGTGACTGAGTAAGCCCATGTCGGTCGAACCTTGAACGTTGGACGTGCCGCGCAGGGCGTTAATGCCGCCGCCGGCAATGCCCATGTTGCCCAAGAGGAGTTGAAGAATAGAGTATGCCCTTATGTTCTGGGTGCCAAAGGTATGCTGCGTGGCGCCCATGGCATACATAATTGTTCCCGCCATATTCTTGGCGCCGGTTTTGGCATACTCGGAGTAGACCTGCTTCAATTTGTCCGCTGGTATACCGGTAATCCGTGGAACCATCGCGTTATCGTCATCATAACTGTACCGTTTATAGTGCCTCCACAGGAGCTTGAGCACGCAATACTCGTTCAGTTCTGCCCAGGCGGTTTCCTCATCATCCGTCCTGTTTGTCCAGTCACTCCAGTCTAGTGTGAGGAGCTTTGCTTCGGCTGTGGCATTGGGCACGCTGGCATATTGCCAGGTGGCGGGGTCATATTTATTGTTAGTGCTATCCCAGCCACTGAACAGCCCATCCTCGCCAGGCAGCTTTATGCCGTTGTTGACGATATAGGCGGCATTGGTGTACTGCGAGACGTACTCGATATTGTAGTTCTGCGGGTTCTTCCGCATGTCCTCTAGGACGTAGTAGATCATACCGCCTATGAAGGCGATGTCCGTACCCGCTCTGATCCGGGCGAAGATATCAGCCTTGGAGGAAGTGCGGCTGAAGCGCGGATCGACATGGATAATCTTCGCCTTCCGTTCTTCCCTCGCTTTGAGCACCCACTTGAAGGATATGGGATGGTTCTCTGCTGCATTGGAACCGATGATCAGGACACAGTCGGCGTTCTTGATGTCAATCCAATGATTGGTCATTGCCCCTCTACCGAACGACTCTGACAGAGCCGCAACTGTAGAGGAATGTCACAACCGGGCGCAGTGTTCCAGGTACACCACACCGAGGGCTCGACTCATCTTGGCCAGGAGGTAGCATTCCTCATTGTCCAGCTCTCCGCCGCCAAGCGAACCCATTCTCTCATTGCGGTTGACGGTTTTGCCATTCGCATCGACCGCTATGAAATTGTCATCCCGGGTTTTCTTCACCCTGGCGGCAATTTCATTCAACATCCAGTCCCAGTCTTTTTCCACAAATTCGCTGCTCCCAGGGGCCCTGTACAGTGGCTTGGTCACCCTTTGATCATTGGGTTCACCGTCCACTTCATGAATCTGGTACATGGCCATACCCTTGGGACAGAGCGAACCCAGGTTGATGGGGTGGACTGGATCCCCCTCTATCTTTATGTGCTCCTTGCCTTGCTCGTCCTTCCAGGCTGCTACTATGGCCCCGCAGCCGACGGAGCAGTAACAGCAGATGGTGTGCGTTTCCTTGACTGGCGGTTTCAGCGTAAACTTTTGTGCGGCCATCGCTGGCAGCTCGGGCAGAGCACTCAAAGCCACAGCAGCAACCACGGCTGTCCCCGATAGCTTCAGGAAGTCTCTGCGGTCTAGTTCCACGTGTCGTCCTCCTTTCTACTGGGTTATAGGGTCGCAATCAAGTACCAAAAAGGGCAATTCAATATTTATCGAATTGCCCTGCCTTACCTGCTCCGGTGTTCTTATCATGTTGTCTTGGCTAGTTTTCCCATCCAGTTCCGAAGGCCACCACCTCAGATGCCTTGATCTACGCTGCTTTACACAAATACTTTGTGTGCTAACTGAATTTATAGATAAATTGTAACAGGTCGCCTTTTCGGAAGCAAACAAATCCATATTGTGCTGGATGAACTGCATTGAATGACCTTTGGGTTGCAGGCGATTTTGCGGCGGGTTTGATCACCTTGTGGAGGATGATAAGAGCGGGAAGTGCAATTTCAATGATCTGGGAATCCCTGGTCTGAATTAAAGTGTCAATCGACCCGCACTGTATTTCAGGGGGATGGTTTATTTTGTGCGTGGTCTTGTGGCGACTGTAGATACTCAGTGCCCCATATCTCTATCTGAGCACCGGGGTGTTGCTGCTGCAGAGACTGTTTAATGTTGTTGCGGTCATTCTCATTCTGGATTATTTCTACTTTGGAAACGGGTGGTGCGGTCCCCTTGCCACGTATGTGTCTCCTGACCAGATAGCCGGGCACCTGAATGTAACCCCAGTTTGCTCCGGCACCACAGCATGGCCTTTCCAGACAGGCGTAACCCAATATGTAGAGAATCTCTCGGCCGTTATAGGTTAGGACGTGTTCTTCCGTGGGGATGTAATAGCCAGCGCGGCCCTGTACGTCCTCACCTAATTCGGGATGGATAAACTCTATTACCCAAGTGTTTTTGTCCACCTTAGCCCTCCATAAATCATTAGCCTTGCATTTATTATTCGCCCTGGGCTATACTTCTACCCTTCAAATCGAGGCGTCGGCATCTCACGCCTCTTCTACTCACGAAGGGAGGCTCCCCTCATGACCCCGATCAACATCAATGCTGTTGTTGCCCAGCTCCAGGCGCTTGAACCCAGGCACCAGGAAATCATCGCCGAGCTCACAAAGGCACTCGCAGCTACCACTCAAACCAAAATTTCCATGCCCCTTCCCACATGGATCGACCCATGGTGTCAGCACCTCACCAACAAGGGCCGCAGCCCTCACACCGTTCGCAACTATGCCCAACTCACCCGCCCCTTCGTCACCGCTTTCCCGTGTCCCACGCCTATAGACCTCGACACCTGGCTGACACTCCGACGCAATAAGGTCTCTCCATCCACACTCTGCAACTTCGCCGCCGGACTCCGCAATTTCTTTGGCTACCTGGCCGAGAGAGGAATACCAGCCATGACACCCAAAGACGTGCCCGTTATCACCGCCATCAGGAAACGACGCAAAGCGCCACCGCCAGAGGACGTCGC
>JAPLHP010000085.1 GCA_026389585.1 Chloroflexota bacterium
ACTCCTTCCGTGCTCTAATATCCATTGGCTAGCTTTCATCTCCTTCACCACTTAAGCTAGCCCAATTCTCCCCCATTTCGGTTACCTTTTACATGAGTCAACCACCATCCCTTCGGTTACATTTTAGATGAGGCAATTCGATCCTTTCCAAATGACTCCACTTTCTGGTAAACTTAACCGAAGAAAGAATGATACCCAAATACAACCCCCAGGAAATCGAGTCCAAGTGGCAAAACAAATGGGCCGATGACCGAATCTACGAAGTAACCGAAGATACTAGTCGCCCCAAGTGGTATGCACTGACCATGTTCCCCTATACCTCAGGGGATCTCCATATTGGGCACTGGTACGCCATGGCCCCCTCCGATGCTCACGCCCGCTTCAAGCGAATGCAGGGCTACAACGTCCTCCACCCCATGGGCTTCGATGCCTTCGGCCTGCCGGCAGAGAACGCCGCTATCAAGAGACATATCCATCCCCTCAACTGGACCATGCAGAATATTGACACCATGCGTCGCCAGTTGAAGACTATGGGATCATGTTATGACTGGGGCAGGGAGGTCATTACCTGCGTCCCAGAGTACTACAAGTGGACACAATGGTTCTTCCTCCGCCTATATAAGGGCGGCCTGGTCTATCGGGCCAAGGCACCAGTCAACTGGTGTCCCAGTTGCCAGACGGTGCTGGCGAACGAACAGGTGGTCGAGGGAGGCAAGTGCGAACGGTGCAGCACAGCAGTGACCAGAGAAGACAGAGAGCAGTGGTTCCTCCGCATCACCCGCTACGCCGATGAACTCATGTACCACTCCACACTGCAATGGCCCGAACGAATCAAGATCATGCAGAAGAACTGGGTGGGGCGCAGCGAAGGAGTAGATATCTCTTTCGGCTTGGACTACCCTGGGGTTGAGGAAAAGGAAATCTGCATCTTCACCACAAGGCCTGATACCATACTCGGCGTCACCTTCATGGTTCTAGCCCCGGAGCATCCTCTCGTGAGGAAGTTAACCACGCCGGAGCGCAGGGCAAAGGTGGAGGAGTACATCACCGCGTCTAGACGCCAGACAGATATCGAACGTCTTTCCACCGAGAAAGAGAAGACCGGCGTCTTCACAGGAGCCCACGCCACGAACAGACTGAACGGCGAGCGAGTTCCCATCTGGATTGCCGACTATGTACTGCTCAGCTATGGCACTGGTGCCGTGATGGCCGTGCCCGCACATGACACGCGAGATTTCGAGTTTGCCAAAAACTTTGGAATACCGATAAGGACCGTAATCGCGCCGCCAGGATGGTCCGGCGGGGAACTGGCAGAAGCCTACGTGGACCCGGGCACCATGGCCAATTCCGGCCAATTCAATGGGATGCCCAGCGAAAAAGCCATGGAGGCAATAACTAATTTCATAGAGCAGAAAGGGTATGGCAAACGTACCATAACCTATCACCTCCGTGATTGGCTTATCTCCCGCCAGCGCTACTGGGGCGCGCCGATTCCGATGGTCTACTGTGACCGCTGTGGCATAGTTCCAGTGCCTGAGGAGAATCTGCCAGTGCTTCTGCCGCCGGACGCCGATTTCAAACCGACCGGGGAGTCTCCTCTGAAGTACTGCAAATCGTTCGTAGAAACGTCTTGCCCGCAGTGCAAAGCGCCAGCGCAACGCGAGACGGATACCATGGATACCTTCATGTGTTCATCGTGGTACTTCCTTCGCTATGCCAGCCCTCATTATGACCGTAGCGCCTTCGATCCAGAGAAGGTAAAGTACTGGCTGCCGGTGGACCAGTACACAGGCGGCGCTGAGCACGCAGTGATGCACCTCTTCTATGCCCGCTTCTTCATCAAGGCAATTCAAGACCTTGGCCTAGTGGATTTCGATGAACCGTTTGTCCGCCTCTTTAATCAAGGGACCATCATCGCCCAAAAGCATAAGATGAGTAAGTCTCGAGGCAACGTTGTAAACCCTGACGACTATGTATCCGATTTGGGAGCTGACACGGTTCGTGCTTACCTCATGTTTGTCGGACCCTGGGAACAGGGGGGGGAATGGGACGACAGCGGCATCAGCGGCATGAGCCGCTGGTTGAATCGAGTATGGAACCTGGTGCTGCAAGGAGAGGAAACACCCTTACCTACAGAGGCAGTCGACACTGGGGCTGTTAAGGAATTACGCCACAGAACACACAAGACAATCAAGAGGGTTACCGAAGACCTGGAAAGATTTCGCTACAACACCATGCTGGCATACTTAATGGAGTTCACCAACTACCTGGCAAAGGTATTGGCAGATAAATCGGTTGATGTCTCATCATGGCAGGAAGCCATTAATGCCCTACTCCTTCTCCTCGCCCCTACAGCCCCTCACCTGACTGAAGAGCTTTGGGGCAGGGCGGGTCATCCCTATAGCATTCACCATCAGCCCTTCCCAATTTGGGATAAGGATTTGACTGCTGAAGAACAGTTTATCCTGGTTATCCAGGTCAACGGTAAACTCAGAGACAAGATCAACGCCCCTGTCTCTATCACTGAGACCGAAGCCAGAGAGCTAGCCTTTTCGCAACCACGGATAAAAGCTCTCTTGGAGGGAAAGCAAGTAACCAGCGTAATCTATGTGCCGCAAAAGTTAATGAACCTGGTAGTCCGGTAGACGAGGATTTATCCATAGAGTACTGGTTTTCTAAAGGAAACAATAGGCAGAATGCTGTACTATAGTCGCAGGGCCTTATTGTAAATTCTAGCCGAAGGAGGAATATGAGTTACAAGTACATCATCTATGAAGCAAAGGACCATATCGCCACGATCACTCTGAACAAGCCAGAGAAGATGAATGCTTTTCAGTGGTTGGGCCGTGGCGAGGATGCGCGGGAGGTTTGGGATGCCTTTGATCAGGCCGCCGATGACGATGACGTGAAAGTAATCATTCTCAAGGGCTCAGGGAAAGCCTTCACCGTCGGTCATGACCTCACCAAGGTGGGCTTCCTTTATGGTATGGGCACAGGGAAGGAGGGGGAGCGTCGTCCCAGCCAGAGAATAAGGCTGAAGTATGACAAGATGGGCATGGATGACAATATGATGCACGTATTTCTCAATCCCAAGATAACCATTGCCCAGCTTCACGGCTGGTGCATCGGTGGAGGAATCTACTTCCCTCTGCTGTGCGACTTGGCGGTGGCATCTGAAGATGCCCAACTGGGACTTACTGAGCAAAGATTGGGGTTCTCCGGCAGCGGTGTGCTTGGCATAACACATCTGATCTATCATGTGGGTATGAAAAGAGCCCTCGAACTCCTGCTTACCGGGAAGGTAATAACCGGCAAGGAAGCCGCCGCAATCGGGTTGGTGAATAAGGCCGTCCCGGCAGATAAGCTGGATGAGGAGACCATGAAGTACGCCAAGGCCATGACTCTTCTACCCCGTGACGGTATTGCTATTGGCAAGGCCACCCGTCACCTTATCTACGATAGAATAGGTTTGATCAGTGACTTCATTCCAGCGTACATCTCGCATACTCTGTTCACCAACGTGAGGTGGGAGGATGACGAATACAACTTCTTCAAGGAGAGGAGAGACAAGGGCAGCGCTAAAGAGGCCTTCCATAAGAGAGACGAACGCTATAAGGGACTGGTGTAAGGAGAACGCGCCAGCCTGACATAGCTTCCAAAAGAAAGCTATCGGAGAGAGACTTCGTGAATTCACGAAGTCTCTCCATTTTTGACCAATTGTTGGGCTGAAAGCCACTGTGTTATACTGGGCTGTCGAGAACTAGCTTCAGAGGAGGCGTAATGATTGACGAACTGAGGGTATTCAGCGGCAATGCTCATCCTGCTCTAGCCCAAGGGATATGCGACTATCTTGGCACACCTTTGGGGAAAGCTGAGATCTCTGAGTTCAGTAATGAGAACATCTTCGTTCGCCTCCTGGAAAGCGTGAGGGAAAGAGACGTTTTCGTAGTTCAGCCAATCTGCTCCCCGGTAAACAAGAGCTTGATGGAGCTTCTAATTATGCTCGATGCCGTGAAGCGTGCCTCAGCGGGCAGGATTACCGCTGTCGTTCCCTACTATGGCTATGGACGCACCGACAAAAAGGATCAGCCTCGCGTCCCCATAACGGCAAGGCTGGTGGCCGACCTCATCACTGTGGCCGGGGCTAATCGATTGCTCACTGTAGATTTGCACGCTGGGCAGATTCAGGGCTTTTTCCAGATTCCCGTAGACGAGCTTACCGCCCTCCACCTCCTCAGCCGCCACTTCAGGAAAAAAGGGATGGACAACTTAGTTGTGGTAGCCACCGACATTGGGATTTCCAAACGGGCGCGCGATCTGGCAGAGAGGCTGGATGCCCCACTGGCCATTATTGAGAAGAGAAGGGTGGGCAATACGGGTAAATCCGATACCCTAAACGTTATTGGTGATGTGAAGGGAAGGTGTGCCCTTACCGTGGATGATGAGATAGATACAGCTGGATCACTTGTTGGTGCAGTAGCCGCCCTGCAACAACATGGTGCCAAGGAAGTCTATGCCTGCTGCACTCATCCCGTTCTATCTGGACTGGCCGTGGAGAATATCCAATCCTGCCCGGTGAAGGAAGTAGTCGTTACAGACACTCTCCCTGTCACTGGGAATAAGAAGTTGAAGAAAATCACCATTCTATCAGTGGCTCCTATCTTGGGAGAGGCCATCCACCGCATCCACACCGGGCTCTCCATGGGCGCGCTGTTCGAAAAGTTCGAAGAGTAAGAGGAAACATGCTCAAGTGGTTGGGCAGTCTGGTTGACTCCAATGAGAGAGCGCTTCAGCGGCTGCAATCCCTTGTAGATAAGATAAATGCCCTGGAGCCTGAATTAGAACAACTCAGCAGCGCCGAGCTACGGGCTAAGACTGACGAATTCAGGGCCCGTTATCAAGAGAGCAATAGGCTAGACGAACTCCTCCCGGAGGCCTTTGCTGCTGTGAGAGAGGCTGCGAATCGCACGATAAGGCAGCGCCACTTCGATGTGCAGCTAATGGGAGGCATGGTTCTCCATCAGGGGAAAATCGCCGAGATGAAGACGGGCGAAGGTAAGACACTAGTTGCCACTTTGCCCTTATACCTCAATTCCATTACTGGTGAAGGAAGCCATCTGGTTACTGTGAACGATTACCTGGCAAAGCGTGACTGCCAGTGGATGGGACCTATCTACCATGCTCTTGGGATGAGCGTAGCCAGCATCGTACATCAAGACCCTGCCAGTCCCCAGGCTTCATCTTACGTTTATGACCCCGACTACGACTCGAGAGATCCGAGATGGCGTCATCTGCGACCTGCCTCCCGCCGCCAGGCCTACGAGGCTGATATCACCTACGGTACTAACAACGAGTTCGGCTTCGATTACCTGCGCGACAACATGGTGATAGACCTCTCTCAGTGCGTGCAGCGCACCTTACACTACGCCATAGTGGACGAGGTAGATTATATCCTCATTGATGAATCCCGTACTCCCCTTATTATCAGCGGTGCGGCCGAGGAATCAGCACAAAAATATGCCACCTTCGCTCGCCTTGTCCCTCAGATGCTGAAGGAAACAGACTACACCGTAGACGAGAAACTGCGCGCAGTTTCCATTACGGATAACGGCATAGCTAAGATAGAGAGATTACTTAAACAGGAAGGCTTGCTCAAATCTCCAGATCTTTACGATCCCAGTAATTATGCTCTTACGCATTACCTGGAAAGCGCCCTCAAAGCTCATGTTCTCTTCAGGAGGGACAAGGACTACGTCGTAACTAAGGGGAAGGATGGGCCAGAGGTTGTCATCGTCGATGAGTTCACCGGACGCTTGATGCCAGGACGAAGATACTCCGAGGGACTGCACCAGGCCATCGAAGCCAAAGAAAGGGTGAAGGTACAGAGAGAGAGTGTGACTCTGGCGACTATTACCTTCCAGAACTACTTCCGTCTTTATGAGAAACTGGCTGGGATGACCGGGACGGCAGCTACCGAGGCTGAGGAGTTGGACAAGATCTACAAACTCGAAGTGGTGGCCATTCCCACGAACAAAGAAATGATTCGCGATGACTACACTGATCAAATATACAAGGCCGAGGAAGCCAAGTTCAAAGCCGTATGCAATGAGATAGAGAAATTCCACGCCGAGCAGCGGCCGGTGCTGATAGGCACCACCTCTATTGAGAAATCAGAACTCCTCAGCGGATTGCTGCAGCGGAGAGGAATACCCCATCAGGTACTAAACGCCAAGCTCCATGAGAAGGAAGCTTCCATTATTGCCCAGGCAGGAAAGCTCGGGGCGGTGACAGTAGCCACCAATATGGCAGGACGAGGTGTCGATATCATCCTTGGCGGTGAGCCGCCAGACTACAAACCGTATGAGGAAATAAACGACTACATCCTAAAAGAAACTGCGGAGTTCATCGATCAGGGAGTCATTCTCCTTAAAGAACAACAGGTCTTTAAGGGTTGGGAAGAGGCCATTCAAGAGAACCTAACCCAAACAAGAAATGCCATAAGCCTTCAAGAGGAGACAATAAGACAAAGACTGCAAAAACTGCGCGATTATCAGGAGGCCTCGAATGAACCGGATAATGCAAAGTTGTCTGAAATAACCAGAGAAATTGATCAGCAGGAACAGATACTAAAGGCAAGCCTTGAGAAATATCAATACCTAATTGACTCACAGGCTGACGAAATCTATGAAGAGTTGAAGGCCTATCTCTCTAAAGCTGAAAAGCCCTCTATCCTTCAGGAGATTAGATCCCTGATAGATGCCAGAGAAAAGGCAAAGCAAGGCAAGCGGACTATTGCCGAAGTCCTATTAGAACAAAGAAAACGGTTCCTCGATTGGCTTAACAATCATAGGCAGGTCATGAACCTCGGCGGGCTTCACGTTATCGGTACGGAGAAGCACGAGGCCAGACGCATCGACAACCAACTCCGTGGCCGTTCGGGTCGTCAGGGAGACCCGGGAAGCTCGCGCTTCTACGTGTCCCTCGAGGATGATGTAGTACGCCGCTTTGGTGGTGACAGGGTTAAAGGCTTCATGGAGTGGGCAGGCATTGGGGAAGATGTTCCCATCGAGCACTCGCTGGTAAACAGGGCGATCGAAAGCTCTCAGGTCAAGGTCGAGGGTTACCATTTTGAAGTCCGCAAGCATCTGGTGGATTACGATGACGTTGTGAACAAACATCGAGAAGTGATTTACAGCGAACGAAAAGGTATCCTCAGCAACACTGACCTCAAAGCCAATATTCAATCCATGATCCAAGATGAACTTGGCAGATTAGTAGCAGCTCATGCCGGTGAAGAACAGCCCAGCATAGAAGGCCTACTGGAAGACGTGAAGCCCATCATGCCTCTACCACCCGAATTGAATAGCCAAACACTCTCTCAGATACGCCCAGAGGAAATCGAGTCAAGACTGGTTGAACATGCAAAGTCCCTTTATGAAAACAAGGAACAGGAAGTTGGCGAGCAGAACATGCGTATACTGGAGCGTCTGGTGATGCTGCGTGTTCTGGACAACCTGTGGACAGAGCATCTGACTATGATGGATCACATGCGCCAGGGGATTGGGCTACAGGCCGTCGGACAAAGCGATCCACTGGTAGCCTATAAGAAGGAAGGCCACGCCATGTTCCAGAGCCTGCTGGCCAATGTTCAGCATGACATAGTACACACCTTCTACCACGTGGATATTGTGAAGAAAGAGTCTGCACAACAGGCAACAGCTAGCAAACGCAACGCAGTTCCTGACGACAAAAGAACAGGACGCAATGATCCTTGTCCCTGCGGTAGCGGCAAGAAGTACAAGAAGTGCTGCGGCAAATAGATTGCCGCACCACCCACAACTACCCATTATCCAAAACAATTATGAAGAACAGCGAAGTTGCCAAAGTGTTTCAAGATATCGCTGATCTCCTTGAGCTCAAAGGCGAGAGTCTTTTCAAGGTCAGAGCTTACCAGAAAGCTGTCCGCTCCATCGAACATCTGCCAGTAGAGTTGGAGCAGCTTATGAAAAAAGGTGGATTGAGGGAAGTCCCTGGAATCGGCGAAGCTATCGAGAAGAAGATCACTGAGCTATTGACTACCGGGCACCTCACATACTACGAAAACCTGCGGGCCGAATTCCCCAAAGGAATTATGTCGCTGCTCCAGGTACCAGGCATCGGGCCAAAAACCGCGATGCGGCTTTCCACGGAGTTGGGAATAAGATCTCTGGAGGAGTTGGAAACTGCCATCATCGATGGAAGAGTAACTGGACTGTCCCGCCTGGGTGAAAAGACCGCCGAGAACATCCTGCGTCACCTTCAGTCAATGCGCAACAAAGAGCAGCGTATTCCCATTGGCATAGCTCTTTCGCTGGCTGAAGATATCATGACGTCCCTTCAGCAACGCACCCACGTACGGAATCTTACCCCAGCAGGGAGTCTGCGTCGTTTCAAAGATACAATAGGGGACATCGACCTCCTGGGTACCGCTGAGGATGCTGACGCAGTCAGCGATGCTTTCATCAGCCTGCCTCAAGTGAAGGAGGTGCTGGCCAAAGGTGGCACAAAGGCAAGCGTAGTTACCAATAGAGATCTTCAGGTAGACCTACGGATATTGGAGCATGATGCCTTCGGCTCCATGCTCCAATATTTCACTGGCAGCAAGCAGCATAATATCGCTCTCAGAGAAAGGGGCCAGCGGCAGGGATTAAAGTTGAGTGAATACGGTATCACTAATCTGCGAGACGGAAGGTTAGAGAAGTTTGTCACTGAAGAGGAATTCTATCACCGTCTGGGGCTCCAGTATATTCCCCCAGAGTTGCGGGAGGGACAACAGGAGATAGAAAGAGCAAAAGATAACACCATCCCCAGGTTATTGGAGCTTTCAGACATAAAGGGAGATCTTCATGTTCATACCGACTGGAGCGATGGGAATGGTTCATTGAAAGCCATGGCCTTAGCAGCTCGTGCTCTGGGTTACCAATACATAGCAATCACTGACCATTCCAGAGGCCGAGGGATTGCCCATGGCTTGAACGAGGAGAGAGTGAGAGAGCAGGTAGCAGAAATAAAGAAGCTCAACGAGGGACTGAGAGATATTCGTATTCTCACTGGCATCGAGGTGGACATCCGTGCTGACGGGAGACTTGACCTTTCTGACGATATTCTCAAGGAGCTCGATGTGGTAACTGCTGCAGTACATTCATCCATGGGACAAGATCAAGAGAGAATGACCCGAAGAATTCTTCAAGCGATGGTGAATCCCCATGTGGACATGATAGCTCATCTTACTTGTCGGCTGTTGGGGGAGAGAGAGCCAGTCGCCCTGGACATGGAGGCCATCTTCCGTACTGCAGCCCAAACCGGTACAGTCCTGGAAATCAACGCCATGCCGGATCGCCTCGACCTCAAGGATATCCATATCTTTAGAGCCAGAGAGCTGGGAGTGAAGCTGGCCTTAGGCACCGACGCCCATAGCACTGAGCATCTGCACTATATGCGCTTCGGTGTGGGCATAGCCCGCCGTGGCTGGTGTGAGATGCAGCATCTATTAAACACACTGTCGGCAGAAGAGGTGCTGGCCTCTCTAAAGCACTGCTAGGAATTCTTTACTAATCCATGTAATACCACAGAATTATTGTCTTGTTGACCTGGATACATTTCACAGCCTAACATACATAGCCATGAAGCAGAGGAAACAAAAAGGCTGGGATGCTGATCACATCCGCGCCCTGCGGCGACACCTGGGTTTAACCCAACAGGAGCTAGCCGATGAACTGGGAACTCGGCAGCAGACCATCAGTGAGTGGGAGACAGGGATGTACAAGCCTCGGGGTACCTCATCTACCCTGCTTGCTATTGTTGCCGAGAGAGCCGGTTTTGACTACAAGGCAACTCCCTCTGACTCTATCTGAAAATAGAGCCCCCAAAAGCTCTTCTTGTAGCTAGTTGCGAAACTCCTCCCAAAAGCAAATTTACAAAGCTAACCACGCACAGATATGTCCTAGCAGATGTGTTAAGCAAACCCGAAAACCCACTAAATCTCCACCAGAAATTGACTGCCCAAATGCGCACACAACACCCAAGCGCTGACATGGACTAAGTAGACTCAGAAGTTGGAGCTATATTAGACGCTTGCTGAAAGCACGCC
Organism: Chloroflexota bacterium; assembly: GCA_026389585.1. Lineage (NCBI taxonomy): Bacteria > Bacillati > Chloroflexota > Chloroflexota bacterium. Next base: position 10,130 of record JAPLHP010000085.1, read on the forward strand.
GAGCAAAGAATGCTAGTATGGCACTAGCAGCCAAAACAAAGGCAAACTCGGCCAGGTGCTGAGGAAATGGTACAGGAGTGCCAAACAATTGCTGATAGAGTGAGATTACGAAAAAATGAAGGCAGTATATGCCCAGCGAGTAGTCTGCTAGGAACCCGACCCAACGCCAAGAAGGACGCCTGATGTAGAATGACAACAGGAAGACAACCGAGGTGGCTCCCACAATGGACAGTCGTGTGTACGCCGGAATGGCACAACCTCCATTGTATGTAAAGTGGTTCTGGTTTGGTAACCAGTGCCATTCACAAACGGCCGCAACAATTGTCAGGACTAGAATCACCGCAACAAGGGCCTTGAACGAGAGGGACGAGAACCAACCATCGCCATCATCACCTTTGCGTGACACCAAGGCGGCAATGAAGATGTACGGGAGAAAATTCATGGGATTCCAATATGCGTCGAGGATGGAAATCGGGGTTCGTTCATTACGACTACTGGCACGACCACTATAATCAATAGCGAGCCGCCCAGCAGTAGCCAAAGGGCAGATTTCGGAAGCTTGCGGCAGAAATAGAAAGCGCAGGTTAACAGGATCAGAGAGAAAAGGAAGTAGTGAACTGAGTAGTCACCAGTCACTATCCACTGAATCACACCCTTGATGTCCATGTGCCGGACATAGCTGGCCAGGGCCGTAAACCCACCAAAGTGAAGACCCCAGAGTGCCACCCAGAAAAAATACAAGTAAACCAGTCTTTCAATGCGCCCAGTAAAATATGCCCGATTGCCCCCCCTGACTCCAAACAGGAATAGCGACACCAAGAAAAAGACTGGGACTGCTAGAGACAGAAAGTTGAAATGTACTACGTTGAAGATTGTCACATGGTAATGCGAGAAGTTATATGTGTTTATGTCGAACTCACTCGGTTTCTGGAATAGCGCCGTATGAATAGCTACTACTGCCGCTATCATGATAGCCCGTAGGTAGTCAAACCCGTGGTATAGGCGGTTACTCGAGGATGTCACTTTCATGCAGTAGCGTATTCTGAAGTGCAATCATAGATCAGAAAACCAGGATAAGCTCAGCTCGCTGCCAGCAAGGGCTGATTCACCTGTACAAGACCTTTTGCGTTGAACACAAATGCCACCATTGTTCTTTAGGATGAGACAATACCCCGGCTCATTGCCAGTCTTCCGGTGCGAGCTATCTCCTTGATGCCAAAACTGCTAAGCAGTCTAAACAGAGAGCTTAACTTGTCTTCATCCCCAGTGACCTCAACAATCAGGGAATCGGAGGCAACATCCACAATATTAGCCCTGAAGATATCCACAATCTGAATGATCTCACTGCGATTGGCTGGCGTTGCCTTCACCTTGATCAATGCCATCTCTCTATCCACTCTGCTGTCTTGAGTAATATCGTATATCTTGTGCACATCGATTACCTTGTCGAGCTGCTTCCTCACCTGCTCCACCATGGCTGGATCACCATCGATTACAATGGTCATCCGAGAGATCCCTTCCTTCTCGGTATGCCCCACGGCAATGCTTTCAATATTGAAGCCACGCCGGCGGAAGAGACTGGCCACTCGATTGAGTACTCCAGGCTTGTCAGCAACCAAGGCAATTAAAACATGTTTTCCAGAGGTCATTGAGATTTCCCCCTTCAGATATCGAACAGGTCTAAGATATACTCAGATTGAGACACGAGTCACACACCACCACGATTAGTAACGGGAGCCACTGCCTCCTTCTCAGGCTTAGAGCACTCGATCTGATCACAGAAAGCCGCCCCCGGAGGTACCATGGGGTACACGTTTTCCTCAGGCTCAATCATGAAATCGATAAGGAAGGGTCCGGGGTACTCCATGGCTCTCTGAATTGCCGGAATCACTTCAATCCTCTTCTGCACCCTCATGCCTGGGATGCCATAGGCATCGGCTATCTTCACAAAGTCAGGGCCGGACAAAGGTGTCGCTACGTAGCGACGGCCATAGAAAAGCTCCTGCCACTGTCTTACTAACCCCAGGTAACCGTTGTTGAATACGGCTATCTTGATGGCGGTTTTCTCCTGAGCCGCAGTTGCTAGTTCCTGTATGGTCATCTGCAGACTACCATCACCAGCCATGCACCAGACTGTTTTGTCCGGGCAGCCAATCTTGACTCCTATGGCTGCTGGCAGCTCAAAACCCATTGTTCCCAAACCTCCTGACGAGATCAGGCTATTAGGCTTCTTAAAACAGAAATGCTGCGCCGACCACATCTGGTGTTGCCCCACACCAGTAACAATGATAGCATCACCATCAGTTACTTCGCAGATGCTACGAACGACATACTGCGGAAGAAGGTTATCGCCCTCTTTAATCACTGTTGAGGGATGCTCCTGCCGCCACTGCTCCACCTGTCTAATCCAGTCAATGTGGGTCTGAACCACCACCTCCTTGTTCAATTCCCTGAGTATATTCTTCACATCTCCCACAATAGGGACATCCACGCTTATGTTCTTCCCGATTTCGGCTGGATCAATATCGATATGGATGATGCGCGCCTTGGAGGCAAAGGCGCTCACCTTCATGGTAGCCCGGTCGTCAAACCTCATGCCAATCGCCACAATAAGGTCAGCCTCATCCACCGCCATGTTAGCATAGGCCATGCCATGCATCCCCAACATACCCAGACTGAGCATGTGATTCTCAGGAAAGGAGCTAATACCCAATAAGGTAGTGATAACCGGTATCTGGGCCTTCTCGGCCAGTTCCTTGAGCTCCTCATACGCTCCAGAGATTATGGTGCCCCTGCCAGAGATAATCAGAGGACGCTCGGCTTCGCTCATGAGACGAGCCGCCTTCCTGATCTGGGCCGGATGCCCTCGCAGGATCGGCTTGTAGCCGGGAAGATCCGCCTTGGCAGGATAGTGAAACTCAGCCCGCTCAGTAAAAACATCCGATGGTATGTCAATAAGCACTGGACCCGGTCTTCCAGTAGTGGCAATATAAAAGGCCTCCTTGAAGACTCCGGCCAGATCAGCAGCGCTCATGACAACGTAGTTGTGCTTGGTGATAGGCAAAGTGATGCCAGTAATATCTATCTCCTGGAAAGCATCCTTACCGATGTCCGATCTGGACACCTGCCCTGTTATGGCTACTACCGGAGAAGAGTCGAGCTGCGCATTGGCAATTCCGGTCACCAGATTGGTAGCGCCAGGCCCTGAAGTGGCACAACATACACCTGCTTTACCCGTAGCCCTGGCATATCCATCTGCAGCATGAGCAGCCCCCTGCTCGTGGCGAACCAACACATGCCGGATCTGCGGATATTGGGGTAATGTATCGTAGAAAGGCAGAACTTTACCACCCGGGAAGCCAAAGATAACCTCCACTCCCTCTCTTATCAGACTTTCAAAGACAATTTGAGCACCTGTCAGATTCATTATTTCTCCCACTCTATGAGATAAAGATTGCCCCTGTGCTTGCTGAGCTCACCTTCTCCGAATAACGTTTCAAATAGCCCGTGGTTACCTTCGGTTTGAAAGGAGCCAGTTTTGCCAGCCGTCTCTTTATCTCAGCTTTAGATAGCTCCACATCCAGCTTATGCTCGGGAATATTTATGCGTATTATATCACCGTCACGGATAGCAGCAATAGGTCCCCGAGATGCCGCCTCCGGTGAAACGTGCCCAATAGCCGCTCCTCTAGTGGCTCCGGAGAAGCGCCCATCGGTGATAAGGGCCACCTCCTTATCCATGCCCATACCACTCAGGAGCGAGGTGGGCGTCAGCATCTCCGGCATCCCCGGACCTCCCTTTGGCCCCTCGTAGCGGACAACCACCACCTCACCTGCCTTAATACTTCGTTTCATGATAGCCCCTGTAGCCTCCTCCTCAGAGTCAAATACCCTGGCTGGCCCGCGATGAGAGAGCATCTCTAGTGCCACAGCGGCACTCTTCACCACCGCACCTTCAGGAGCCAAGTTGCCGAAAAGTACAGAGAGTCCCCCCTTGGCGGAGTATGGCTTAGAAATGGGACGGATAATGTCTTTATTCTTGTTCTTGGCGCCTGCAATTTCCTCAGCGAGAGACATCCCCGAAACCCTGCTTACCCCCGCTTCAAGTATACTGGCTAATTCTTTCATTAGCGCAGGGATACCACCGGCAAGGTCAAGATCCTCAATGTGATAATCTCCCGCTGGGCTGAGCTTGCAAAGATGGGGGGTTCTCCCACTGACATCATTGATTAGTGATAGAGGAAACTCAACTCCAGCCTCATGGGCGATAGCCATAAGATGGAGGATAGAATTGGTGCTACCACCCAGTGCCGTATCTACCACAAAAGCATTGTACATGGAGTCCTTGGTCACAATGTGGAGCGGATGAATGTCCTCATGCAGAAGCTCCATAATCCTTATTCCTGTTTCTTTCGCCAAGCAAATCCGCCTTGCATCTACAGCTGGTATCGTGCCATTGCCTGCAAGAGCCATCCCCAGGGCCTCAGTGAGGCAGTTCATTGTGTTAGCCGTGAACATTCCCGCACAACTGCCGCAGCCAGGACAAGCTATCTTCTCCAATTCCACTAGCTCTGCACGAGTCATCTTTTTTTGGGCCACCTTGCCCACCGCCACGAACACCGAATTAAGGTCAACAGCCTGGGTCCCCAACCTACCGACCATCATAGGCCCACCGCTGACAAAGATTGAGGGAATATTCAGCCTCACCGCCGCCATAAGCATCCCCGGGATGATCTTGTCACAGTTTGGGATAAACACCAAGGCATCAAAGGCATGTGCCTGGGCCAAAATCTCCACTGAATCAGCGATAAGCTCACGACTCGGCAAGCTGAATCTCATACCAGGATGATTCATGGCAATACCATCACAAACGGCGATGGTATTGACTTCGAAGGGGGTCCCACCAGCCTGTCTTACCCCGCTTTTCACTGCCTCAGCAATGCTGCGCAGGTGAACATGCCCAGGAACAATTTCACTGAAGCTGTTCACAATACCAATAAAGGGCTGGCTCAACTCCCTCTCTGTGCACCCCAGGGCTCGCAGCAAAGCACGGTGCCCAGCGCGCTCAATACCTCGCTTGATGATATCGCTCTTCATACTCCTTCACCCCTTTAAGGCATATGGCCTTCTAAGCGTGGCTACTATGATAACGTAATGTCATTGGTTTGCAAAGTTCCCAGTCGCCAGTTTGCCTCTCCCAGGATTCCAAAGTAGAATTTAAGTTGAAATATACTGTGTTTTGACAGGGCTAGTCTCTCTGAGCTAGCCCTGGAGGTATTTGGAGAGTATCTATTAACCTATCCTGTCTGACCCCTCTCGTCAATGAGATACCAGCTTATCGCCTCTTGATTCATGAAATCGGCGAGAGAACGGGTGAGCATGCAACAACAGTGCCTCGCTTTGCCCAGCCATATCTGGTGGCAGCTCTGCATGAAGAGCTGAGGGTACCAATATTAGTGGTAGTGCCAACGACCGAGGATGCGAAGAGCTTCTATGAACAGCTCCTTGTCTGGCACAGTAGCAGATCTCAAATCCTCCTGTTTCCAAAACCAGATGCTTTGCCATACGAACGACTGGCTACAGATCCTTTTAATGAGCAACAGAGGCTACAAGTCCTAACCAGCCTAATCGCAGCCAAGAGCAAATCCAATCCTGGCAGTCAGCTTCTACTGATCGTCAGTTCCGCTGCCGCCTTAGTACGAAAGACTACCCCGTACAGTGATTTTTCGGCCGCCAGTCACGTTGTGAAACAAGGTACAGAGACAAATCCCTTCGATCTCCTGAACAGATGGAGCAGCATGGGATACCAGAGAGCTCCCCTGGTAGAAACACCCGGCACCATGAGCCACCGTGGTGGCATCGTCGATGTTTACCCACCCAATAGCCAATTGCCAGCCAGAATCGAATTCTTAGGCAACCGAGTAGAGAGCATCCGTCTTTTTGATCCCCAGACACAACGCTCATTGAAACCGGTGCCATCCATAGAACTCATACCTGGTCAAGAAGCTGCCTGGCCAAGCACGGATACACTGATAAGTTACCTAACACCCGATTCTCTCATCATTCTAGCTGCTCCCGGGGAGATAGAGGCTTCTATCAACGAATTGGATTTGCAGGCAAGCCAGGAGCAGGGGTTATTGATAGAAAAAGGTGAACTCCCACAGGATTCACCGGTGTCTTATATTACCTGCCCGGAGTTAAGAACCAAGCTTGAGAGTGTAAAGCAGCGCCTGGTTCTAAACCGGTGGTCCAATGAAAACAGCGATAACGATCCGATAGCTTTTAAGTCTCCTCTCAACTATGCCGGTCAAGTAAAGCCTTTCATTACAGAGACAGGGGACCTGATTCGGAAAGGTTATCGAGTGGTCATTGTCTCACAACAAGCGGCCAGACTCAGCGAGCTCTTCCAGGAAGAAGATATCATCGCCTCTCCTCTTAACCAGATCGAGCACCCGCCTGCAGAAGGCTCTATCACTCTGATCCAAGGCTTCCTCCCTGAAGGCTGGATAATGGGGCATGATCTGGCTGTGTTTAGCGATGCTGAGATTTTCGGCTTTGTCAAGCAACCACGGACAATGAAGCCACGGCCGGCACAAAGCAAAGACATTCTTTCCGTGTCATCCCCGGGAGATCATGTAGTACACATCGACCATGGCATCGCCCGTTTCATCGGCATGAAGAAGCTGCTCCTGGACAATATAGAGCGGGAATATCTGACACTGGAATATGCCTCTGGTGATATGCTCTACGTCCCGATTGACCAGGCTGACCGCGTCAGCCGCTACGTCGGTTCAGTAGGAAAACCTCTTTCCCTGAGCCGCCTGGGCACCATGGAATGGTCACGAGCTAAACAGAGGGTTAAGGAATCAGCCAAAGAAATGGCTCAGGATCTGCTCGACCTCTACGCTGTAAGAGGAGTAGCTCCCGGATTCGCTTTTTCGCCTGACACACCATGGCAGCAGGAACTAGAAGCTTCTTTCCCCTACACGGAGACTCCTGCCCAAATGGAGGCAGTGGAACAAGTTAAGGAGGATATGGAGCAACCTAAGCCCATGGACCGGCTAGTCTGCGGTGACGTAGGTTATGGCAAGACAGAAATCGCCCTCAGAGCATCCTTTAAGGCTGTAATGGATGCGAAACAAGTAGCCGTATTAGTACCCACAACCGTGCTGGCACAGCAGCACCTTGCCACTTTTATGCAGAGATTAGCCGCCTTCCCCATAAAAGTAGAAATGATCAGTCGGTTCCGCTCTGACAAGGAACAGCAAGCTGTCATCGAAGGTCTGAAGAACGGCAGCGTTGACATCTGCATTGGTACCCATCGTCTACTGCAAAAGGACGTGGCCTTCAAGGATCTGGGGCTGGTCATTATCGATGAGGAGCAGAGATTCGGTGTAGCCCATAAAGAGTTCCTCAAGCAGCTACGAAAAGAGGTGGATATAATTACCCTGACTGCAACTCCGATCCCTCGCACTCTTCACATGTCGTTGGTAGGTGTTCGGGATATGAGCACTCTGGAGACCCCTCCAGAGGCACGGTTACCCATCAAAACCTATGTAGCCGAATACAATGAGACACTGATCCGAGAGGCAATAGTCCGCGAGCTGGAACGCAGCGGCCAGGTCTTCTTCGTGCACAACCGAGTCCAAAGCATCACTCGCATTGCCCACAAACTGAGGGAGCTTGTACCAGGGGCTGAGATAGCTATTGCTCATGGGCAAATGAATGAAGAGGAATTAGAGAAGGCCATGCTCAATTTCTATGAGGGCAAGATTGATGTCCTAGCCTGTACCACCATCATTGAATCAGGCCTGGACATACCCAATGTGAACACTCTTATTATCAATGAAGCAGACAAGCTGGGGCTGTCACAACTATATCAGTTGCGCGGCAGGATCGGCAGGGGCAACAACCGTGCCTACGCTTACTTCCTGTACAACAAAGGTAAGCATTTAACTCCAGCAGCAGAGAAAAGGCTTCAGACAATCTTCGAGGCCAGCGAACTAGGGGCCGGTTTTCAAATAGCGATAAAGGACCTGGAGATTCGAGGGGCAGGCAACCTGCTCGGGGCAGAGCAGAGTGGGCACATTGCTGCCGTCGGCTTCGATCTCTATTGTCATCTGCTGTCAGAGGCAGTGACAGAGCTAAAAGAAAAGCAGTCAGGGGAAACTGGAGATGCAGTGAAGGCATCCCCCGCCATTTTGCCCACCATGGAGCTACCCCTTTCCGCATATATCCCCGAGAGCTACGTAGCTGACCTCACTACACGGCTGCCCCTTTACCGGAGAATGGCTAAAATGACGTCAGTCAACGAGATACAAGAACTGGAGAATGAATTAAAGGACAGGTTTGGGAAGCTACCAGCGCCATTGAGAAACCTGCTCTATTTGGTGAAGATCAAAGCCATAGCTGCCCAGGCTGGGGTACAATCCATCTCCAAAGAAGAGGGTCATATAGTGATAAGGTTCAGGGAAGGAATCAGGGTTGACCCAGGGAGGATAGGACAGGCCCAACAAGGAATCAAGGCAGGTCCTACTCAAGTGCAATTAGATATGCGCCTCCTGGGCAACAAATGGCAGAAGGTTCTGGAAGATGTGGTGGTAAGCGTGGCTGGTTGAGAGGCAATCTATATCGGGGTCACAGCAGTACCCCGGGATGGATCATAGCGATGCCTGTTCAAACCCGATGGGGCATGGTTCACCCGTGCTCCCTTTTAGGCTATACTGTAGATAGCTTCAAGGCCAGAACCCGGAACAATGAACATGCTCAATATGCTACACAGATCGATAAAACTGGTTGATGGTCTGGCCTGCTACATCTGGCAGGGCAGAGGAAACAATGCCAATACCTATCTGTTCGCCAATGTCCTGCGGGGAGACCGACCACATGTCATTGTCGATCCAGGATTTACGGTTAATGAGGCGGGAGAACGTTGCTTTGATTCTCTTACGGCTGTGATGCAGCAGGATGGATTCAATATGGAAGACATTGGTCTCATCATCAACACCCATACTCATCCCGATCATTGCCAGGCGACAGAAGCTGTAGTTCAGAAAAGCGCACTGAAGGAAAGAAAGGGGAAAGTGAGCCAGGCGCTTACTGCCCTTTCCAGAGAAGAGGAGGAATACTACCGGACAGTGGGAGAAAGAATGTTTGGCATGTTCGGTATGAAAATGGCCAAACTTGAACCATTTATCTACCTGACGGAAGGTGATCTGAGTTTGGGCAGGGATGAAAAGAGGATAGACCTGCAAATCTTGCACACACCCGGACATTCTCCAGGATCAATAAGTATCTACTGGCCGGACAAAAAGGTCCTCATAACAGGCGATTTGATCTTCTACGGAGGTGTGGGAAGAACTGATTTCCCAGGCGGAAGCATTACCATTCTCAAACAAAGCATCGAGAAGCTTTCCGCCCTGGATGTGGAATACCTGCTCCCCGGTCACTCCACCGAATCAGGCAGCATCATAGAAAGCAAGGTGCTTGTAGAGCACAATTTCAGAGCAGTCAAGTTCCTGATTTGACATACTGTGATAACAACGCTTATTTTGCTTGAGGCCAAGATAGATGGAAATAGATAATAGGATCAAATATGCTATCGAACACACGGAGTTAATAAGACCTCCCCAGCAGAACCTGGCCACCTTCGGTACCACAGATATCCATTACTACTTGCTCACACAGCCTGTGTACACTGAGCTAATGAGCAAAGAGGAAGAAACAGTAGTCAGGGAAGGAAGGGTCATTGCCGAAAGACCGAAGATCATTACTCCATATTACCTGATGAACCTTTTTAATGGCTTTGAACACGGAAAGGAATATGCTGACTACTTGATCCGTAATTATGGCCTCCATGAGCCTGGCCTCCTGTACCGATACAGAAACGAACCTGCAGAGACTAATGTGCTATCCAGTCCCATGGAAGCAGTGGCACACAACATCAGCCAGAAAATAGACAGAGAGCAGAATCCTCTGGCAACAATAATCAAAGGCATTGATGAGCTATGGGATATTTCACTGATGAAGTTTATCCACGATATAACTCAGCGATCATTGACCGGCAACGTGATGGAACTGGGCGTGAGAGGATTCCTGGACATAGATAGCGGCGGTATCCCCAGACACACCAGACATTTGATTGAACAGCTATTTAGAGAAGCCATGAACGAAAGGGCAAAAGTATCTGAACTGGAAGCGGAACTGAGGCAATGGGGATTGTTCGATGAATATGAAGACAGATTCCTCGACCTCTTCCGCAAGAGATAACGGGGATTCCAGCATCATAATAGATGGGGGTAGGAAATGAACCGTGAGGAAAGTGCTTATGTGGCTTTTGGACAATACTGGCTACAGGCCAGGCAGCAGGAGAGTTCGCGTCTGTGGCTGACGAATAGCATGGCCGTCGTATTCGCAGCATTGCTGGCCATAATAGCATGGCAGGGCCTAATCTACTGGTACATAGCTGCCTTTGGGCTGTCGTTAGCGCTTTTCGGCTTCTTCACCAACCATGCCCTGAGAGTACTTTCCGTGCGCTATTCCAGAGTAGCCAGCACGTTGATGGATGTCGAGTTGGGTTTGGGAGACTACCGCAGGTTTGTCGAAGTAGGGGAGGAGAAAAAGGGCATAGAAGGAGCCTGGGAGAATCTATGGAGTCTTCATATAGCCTATGTCATGTTCTACTGCTTCGGCATAGCAGGGTGGGCAGCCCTCTTAACCATGACGAGAGGTACGCCCGCCTGGTTTACCATGACAACTTTCATTCTGATACTCTTTGTTGTCCTGCTTTTCTACCGCGTTTTCCTGTGGCCGCGGGAAAGGAAGGCAGAGACCCAGCCTATAGCTTCAGTAAAACGACAAAGGGAGAGAGAGAAAAGAAAGTCCCCGATTCCTTCAGAAGACACTGAAGAGGGCTGATGGGCCAGTCCAGGCAAGGATTCAATCATCCAGATTGTGACAGGAGAGCGCATCCATGCTACCGGAGTTTCCAGTATTCAGGCAGAGAAGCCCATTAGAATAGGCCTTTGGAGGAGTTCACTCTCATCGGCTAGCTGGCAAATACTCCAGACGTAGAGCACTTGCTTCCCAAGCAGGTGCTCACCAGCTCAAATCCTGCCACCTGCTGCAGGTGATTTGAAAAGTCCTGTCCCCAAGTTTTTCTCTTAGCTTTGCTCATGCGTAATATCCTATCTTTTGAAATCCTCATCGTAAGGGTTTGCAAGGTGTCCCATTTTCGCTGACAGTTCAATGCCAATCCAGAGCCGCCGAGGCAAGAAGAAAGGGTGGACATCGCCGCCCACCCTTTTGAAACTTTGCCTTTGTCTTTGCGTTAGGCCTTCTGCAAGAGCCTCCTGCGAAGGAAGTAGGCCACAATACCTGCTCCCGCGGCTCCAGCGATGCCGACGACAATCCAAATCCACCCCGCAAGGCCTACGCTGGGGCTCTTTGCCAGCACTGCCCATGTGCTGAAGTGGTTGGTGGTGGCACTTAGGGTTAGTGGTATTGACCGTGGTATCAAGCGGCTTCCATTGTGCAGCAGCTTCGTCGTAGTAGGCAAGAACCAGGTTACTAGGGTCTCCTCCTGCCGCAGCTACGTCCTCATCTGAATATCTCACAGTGATGGTCACTGGCTGAGAGAAAGTGACAATGGCGTTGCCATCAGCATCCACGGCTTCGATAGTGAAGAAGGTATTGCCTACCTTGAATCCCTTGGGCGCAGCGGCAGAAGACGGCTCTACCTGCTTGATGGTCACCGTGGTTGTAGTGGCAACGGCACCAGCCGGAAATTCGGCTACGATTCGACCATGTTCTACTTCTACCGCGCCGCCCTCCGTGGTAACGTCCACTGTGACCGACGTGCTTGCCAAAGTGGTGAAGGATGTCTCTGCTGACCAACTGGACCAATCCCCGTGATTATCCTGATGCCTCACATGCCAGTAGTAGGTGGTAGAGTAGCTCAGCGATGGAACCACGATGCTGGTGAGGTGGGCGGCATCGGTGCCGCTATCATAGACCGGGCTGGAGTAGTTCCCTGCCGCCGCAGTGATCTGCCACTGTGAGGCAGCCTGGGTGTCACCGGCATCGGGGTCGGAGAAGGCTGACGACTGCAGTGTTGGCGCCAGACTGACACCGGTGGCTCCGTTTGCCGGGGAGACGTTGCCCGGCCGGCTGGGGGCCTGGTTGGGAGCAGCAATAGTAGTGAAGTGGGTCTCGGTGGACCAGGCGGACCAGGTCCCGTGATTATCCTGATACCTCACACGCCAGTAGTAGGTGGTAGAGTACCTCAGCGATGGGACCACGATGCTGGTGAGGTGGGCAGCATCGGTGCCGCTGTCATAGACCGGGCTGGAGTAGTTCCCTGCCGCCGCAGTGATCTGCCACTGTGAGGCAGCCTGGGTGTCACCGGCATCGGGGTCGGAGAAGGCTGACGACTGCAGTGTTGGCGCCAGACT
>JAPLHP010000086.1 GCA_026389585.1 Chloroflexota bacterium
ACATTTTGTTGGGGTCTGAGTTTGGTGTTTTTCGCAGCGCAGTTAAAGGTGGAGGAAAAGTGAAGGGTATCTGCGCTCCGGGCTGTGCCTCTTACTCCCGACGTCAGCTTGATGAGCTGATAGAGTTGACCAAGGCCTACGGAGCGAGGGGATTGGTGGCGCTGGCCTTGACTGAGGACTCCGGCGGGTTAGCGGTGGACAAGACAAGTTCTGCGGCTGCTAAGTTTGTGACTCCGGAAGAGATAAGAAAGATGGCCGATCGTCTTGAAGCGAGGGGAGGAGACCTTCTCCTGATCGTTGCTGATAAACCTGGGGTAGTCAACAAGGTGTTGGATCAATTGAGGCGGGAAATGGGTCGCCGGCTGGGGCTGGTTGATCCCAATCTCCTGGCGATTGCTTTTGTAGTTGGTTTTCCGCTATTCGATTGGAATGAAGATGAGAAGCGCTGGGAGCCGATGCACCACCCTTTTACAGCTCCTAGAGACGAGGATGTTATGCTCTTGGATACCACGCCAGGGGGAGTGGGGTCTAAGCATTACGATATCATCTGTAATGGTTATGAGTTATCCAGTGGGAGCATTCGTATCCACAATCGAGAGATGCAGGAGAGGATATTTCGATTGCTTGGCTATAATCAGGAACGGGCAGAACGTCTTTTTGGACATCTTCTACAGGCGCTGGAGTATGGGGCCCCTCCTCATGGCGGGATTGCGCCGGGGATTGATAGGCTCGTCATGCTTCTTGCAGGTGAGGAGTGTATTCGTGAGGTAATACCCTTTCCGAAGAATCAGAGTGGTTACGATATGCTGTTTGATGCTCCTTCTGAAGTTTCCGAGGAGCAGCTTAGAGAGCTGCACCTTACCGGTAGCAAGGAGTGATGGGGTATAGGTTTGTCATTGGGTTGTCTGACATGGCAGTCTGGTATAGGAGTAGAATAGATAGTAGGAATAGGATGGATAGATATAGATGAAAATAGCAACACAGAGTGTGGAGAACAGTCAGGCGGTACTTCGGATCGAGGTTGAGCCGGGAGAGATGGAGGAGTCGCTCGATAGAGCTTATCGTCAGCTGGTGAAAAGGGTTGGGGTTCCTGGCTTTCGTAAAGGTAAAGCTCCCCGGTCTGTTCTGGAGCGTTACGTAGGCAAAGAAGGGCTTCAAAGAGAGGCTCTGGAGGATTTGGTACCGGAATTGTGCACCCGGGTTATTGAAGAGCAGAAGATGGAGGTAATTGCTCAACCCCAGATAGAGATCATACAGTCTGACCCTGTGATTTTTAAGGCGATCTTCCCGCTTCGTCCTCATGTCGAACTGGGTGACTATCATACGATCAGGGTTGACAAGCAGCCTGTGGAAGTTGGTGATGAAGAAATCAATAGCGTTATTCACCAGCTTCGTGAACGTCATGCCGTGTGGTCTCCGGTAGAGCGCCCGGTGAACTTTGAGGATCTGGTAGTTGTTGACATAGATGAAGAAGCAAAAGATGGCACTGTGAAAACGTATCAGGCACGGCAGTTCCCTCTAGTGAAGGATTCCTTGATCCCTCTGCCAGGCTTTGCAGAGCATCTGGTGGGCATGGCGACTGGCGGAGTGAAGGAATTTGCACTTACTTATCCGGATGACTATAAGTTGAAGGAATTGGCTGGCAGAGGCACCAAGTTCAGAGTGAAGCTCATCGAGGTCAAGGAAAAGCACCTGCCTGAGTTGGATGACGATTTTGCCAAGAGCTTGGGCCAGGGTATGGAAAATCTGGAAGCTCTGCGTAACTTTGTGGCTGCTAACTTGAGGAAGGCGGCTGAGGAAGCAGCCAAGAGGGATTATGAGAGGAAGCTCGTGGAGGCGGTTGTTGGCCTGTCTAAGGTGGATTTCCCTCCTGTTTTAGTGGATCGGGAAATAGATAGCCTGCTTAAAGAAAGGGATTTTATATTTAGGGAACAGGGTGGACTGCAGGGTTACCTTAAGAACCTTAACAAAACTGAACAGGGGATGAAGGAGGAACTTCGTCCTGAAGCGGTGAGGCGAATCACAGAATCGCTGGTTCTGGGTAAGATAATTGAACAAGAGAAGATTACGGTGGATGATGCTGAGGTAGCTGCCGAGATCGAGAGCATGACGAAGGATGCTGGTGATAGAGTGGAGGAGATGCAGAGGATGCTTGGCACAGACCAGGCGCGCCAGGTGGTGGAAGAAAGACAGCTGAGTTTAAAAGCATTGCAGAAGCTCACGGAAATAGCCTTGAATAGTGTCGCCGAAGGTCCCGAAAAGACAGCGTAGGCCAGGAAGGAGTAGGACAATGGGGATTCTGCCTAGAGGGGTAATTCCGATGGTGATTGAGTCGGGAGCAAGAGGAGAGCGTGCTTTTGATATCTACTCACTCCTGCTGAGGGAGCGTATTGTTTTCTTGGGGATGCCAATCAATGATCAGGTAGCTAATCTGATCATTGCTCAGCTTCTATACCTGGACCGGGAGGATCCTGATAAGGATATAAGCCTTTACATAAACTGCCCGGGTGGAGTGATCAGTTCTGGCCTTGCCATTTATGATACCATGCAGATTATCAGGCCTGATGTGTCTACAATCTGCGTTGGTCTGGCAGCAAGTATGGGCACTGTGCTCCTCGCTGCCGGGACAAAGGGAAAACGCTATGCCTTACCTAATGCCACCATTCATATGCATCAGGCGGTGGGTGGAGCTCAGGGGCAGGCTTCGGATATAGAGATTGCTGCCAGGGAGATCATGCGCCTGCAAGAGGTGCTTCGAAACCTCCTGGCAAAGCATACCGGACAGCCGGTAGAGAAGATTATCCATGATACTGATCGTGACTTCTATCTCAGCCCTGAGCAAGCAATACAATATCACCTGGTAGATGAAATTCTGGTGAAACAGTCGAAGTAGGTGTGGGCTTTGGTGTGGTCAGCGGCCGCTTTCTACAGCAGTCCTTTTTGTCGTATGGCCTCATCTATCTCTGATGTCAGATCATGACCTGCGATAGCCTGCCCACTGCGATCGACCACTTTACCCGCTTCTATTTTGACCTTGCCCTGACTGAAGGCCTTTATGGTGGCGGTTATGAGAGGTAATTCTCTGGCGAAGCCGTGCTGTCGGACAAGCTTGAATAATTGGCTCTCTTCTCCCTGGTGTTTGATTATCTGTGCTACCGAAAGCCCTTCTACATCCTTCCAGTGCCTGTCGAAGGATTGACCTCTGATAGGGAAGGTGCAATAAGTAACCGGAGGTCCTTTGTCCAGTTCCGGGGTTACCAGATGCATCATTGCCCCTGTGCTCTGAGCTTTGTTTTCGATCAGTTTCCAGATTACCTCTTGCCAGGTTCCAGCCGGCCCGCCGGGGGCTGCCGGGTGCAGATTGATCATCGTGTACTTTTGACACATCTCGCTTCCCACAATCAACATATATCCGGCAAGTATACATAGATCCTGGTGAAACCCCTCCAAACGTTTCATGACTTGCTTGTCGTATTCCAGTCGCCACTCTGAGGGAGATCCACGTCTTTTTTGAGGTAGGAAGCGTCGGGACGAAAAGTGGATGAGAGGGATATGGTAGCTTTTCACGAGTTCAAAGAAGAGGTCACTCCCTGGTGCATCCCCCGGTTCCCGGTTGCTGAAGACGAAGGAGATCCTCGCTTCTATATTGCCCTGCTGTATGCTGTCCTGAACCACTGTCAGCAGGTCACGCGAACCTTTGCCACGACCGGTCGAAAACCAGCCAATGAGATACATGGCTACTTAAACAGTCTCCTTCTCAAGGCCTCCCATGTAGTGGGAATGTGGACTGTGGGGCAGGCATGGTGGCCGAAGATATGCCCTCGTGCCAGAGAGGTGCGGAATTCCTCAACACTCCTGAACTCGGGTAATTCTACATATGCGTGACCTATT
This sequence comes from Chloroflexota bacterium, assembly GCA_026389585.1. Taxonomy (NCBI): domain Bacteria; kingdom Bacillati; phylum Chloroflexota; species Chloroflexota bacterium. The sequence goes on from JAPLHP010000086.1 coordinate 3,892, forward strand.
TCGCGGCTGGTGTGAGCATCGCTGCCGGCGCTGCAAAGCAGTCCATGTTCTTCAGCGAACAATCTTGCCTTTCTGTCCGGATTGCCCAGCGGAAAAGCACGGGAGTTGAGAACCTCAACAATGTCAATGTCTGGGGCTAGCCCTTTGAGCACTTGATGCCCATTATGATTTGCTCCTTTTATGCCTCTGAAGCGGTCAAACGGATGCGGTAGACAGACGAGCCCCTTTTGCGCCCTGATTCGAGTGATGGCCTCTTTCGCTGAGATACCGCTGGGTATCTGTTCAGTGAGGAACAACCCCATGATCTCTCCCAGCGGAGTGAGAATTTCTTCCGCGATGATCACTTCAAATGGGGCGGTCTTCTTGAGTTCGAGAGCGCCCTCAATGGTTCCGTGGTCTGCTATGGCGACACAGTTGATCCCTGACTTGAGACAGCGCTGAATGATGCTTTCCAGCGGCATGGCAGAGTCGAAGGAGTACTCGGTATGAATGTGAAGATCAGCTTTCAACACGGTTCTAGTCTATTCTTTGTTGCTGTCCTGCTATTGGCTGCTGCCTGTGTGTCTATCTGCCTTGGTCAGCATCTTGGCTTTGCCATTTTGAACCACTGCCATATCCTCGATTCTGATTCCTCCCCAGCCGTTGACATAAACCCCAGGTTCAATAGTGAAGACCATGTTCTCTACAATAGTATTGGTAGAATTGGGGCCAAGCCGGGGTTCCTCGTGGATGGCCAGGCCAACACCATGACCCAGCCCGTGACCAAAGGCCTCTTTATATCCCCCTTGATCAATGATCATTCTGGCAAAGCTGTCCACTTGTGCGCCGGTCATTCCGGCTTCCAGATTGGCTATGGCTGATGACTGGGCACGGAGAACAAGATTATAGACTTTGGAGAAGGTTTCGTCTTGTGGGCCGAGGCATATACTTCGAGTGAGATCACTGGCGTAGCCGCTGATGCGTGCTCCGAGATCGATGATAATTGGCTCTCCAGTGGAGATGGTTCGCTCCGTGGGTTTGGCATGTGGCAATGCAGCATTTGGCCCTGAAGCAACTATAATATCAAAGGGGATGGGCTCGCTGCCGTTTTCCCGCAGATATTCTTCTATCCTCCATGCGGCTTCCTTCTCTGTCATCCCGGGGCGAATTTGGTCTGTAATGTATTTGACGGCGTTATCAGCGAGGTCAACTGCTCTGGCCAGGCAGGTTATCTCCTCTTTCTCCTTCACTGCCCTGAGGGATTCCACCAGTCCTTCGGTGGGGAAGATTTGTATTTCCAGCTTGTTGGCTTCTTCGGCCAGACGGCGATAGTCGGCAAAGCAAAGAGTGTTTGCCTCGAAACCAAGCCTCTTCATTTTCTGTCCGGACAGCAGTACTGTGGACCATTGAGAAGCATTTTTGATGGTGACAAGGTTGAATTCAGGAGCTTCCATTTTGGCTTGCTCAAAGTGGATGAAATCGGTAGCCAGGATAGTGCCGTCTTGGGAAATGAGCAGGATTCCTGCTGAACCATTGGATCCGGTAAATCCGCTGAGGTAGCGGCAATTCTCTGGCTGTGTGACGAGGATGCTGTCTAAATCTATTTCAAGGAGCTTTTGGCGCAGTCTTTGAAGTCGCTGGGTTATTGCCAAGCCTTTCCTCTCAGTTCTGCTACCATGGTTCTCATCGCAGCGATATAACCCCTCCAGCCTAGTCCCGTGACCTGTCCTTTAGCAATGGGGGCAATGACAGACCTGTGTCGGAATTCCTCTCTGGCATAGATATTAGACAGATGCACCTCAATCACGGGCAGGTTGGTATCGGAGAGAGCATCTCGAAGAGAGAGACCGTAGTGGGTCAATGCTCCCGGATTGATAATTATGCCGTCTGCATTGGGTGACTCTTTTTGGATGAAGTCGATGAGGTTTCCCTCGCTGTTTGACTGCGTGGTGGATATATCTACTCCCAGTTCCTTGGCGTGCTGCTGAAGCATAACATCGATTTCACTGAGTGTTTTATCTCCATAGATTTCCTTTTTCCTCTTGCCCAGCAAGTTCAGGTTTGGCCCGTGGATAATCAGTATTCTCATCTTATTCCCTCCGTCAAAGGGATGTTATTCTCATGCTTCATCTTTAGGTGGTCTTTCCTGCTCTATTTGGGCGCCTGCTTCCTCGTGGCCTTCTCGAGGTTGCTCGCGCTTAGCTGCAAGTGCCTTGGTGGTCTTGCACTTGGGATATCCGGTACAGGCCAGGAATTTTCCGTAACGGCCTGCTCTGATTACCATAGGCTTGCCGCACTTGACGCAGACCTCATCCGTGGGCTGGTCGGGTTCTTTTACTTTTACCATCTCCACGCTGGCTCTATTAAGCATTTCCTCGAATGGGGTGTAAAAGTCTTGAATTGCTCTCACCCAGGGTCTTTCGCCACGGGCTATCTCATCGAGTTCCTCTTCCATCTGGGCTGTGAATCCTGTGTCAACGATTTTGGGGAAATGTGCCACCAGGGCGTTGTTGACTGTTACACCAAGGTCCAGCGGGTAGAATCGCCCTTCTTTGGTTTCCACATATGCCCGGCGGCGAAGAGTGCCTATTATAGGCGCATATGTGCTGGGTCTGCCGACCCCCATTTCTTCAAGCGCTTTTACCAGTGTGGCTTCATTGTAGCGGGGTGGAGGTTCGGTGAAATGTTGTTCCGTTAGCAGATTCAGAAGACGGAGAGCCTCGCCTTCGGTGAGGGGCGGGAGATGGGACCTGCCCTCTTCATCGCTGTTTGCCGTGTCATCCTTGCCCTCACTGTACAGGACCAGGAAACCGAGAAAATGAGGGACAGTGCCTGTGGCTCTAAGCATATAGGTTTTGCTACTGTCTGAGGCCTTTGCGTCGATGTCTACGGAGGTGGTATCGAACAGGGCATTTGCCATCTGACTTGCCATCATTCGCTCCCAGATAAGCTGATACAGTCTGGCTTGGTCTGAAGTGAGGTATGAGTTGATCATGCCGGGTTCTCGCCCTGGTTTAGTAGGACGGATGGCCTCATGTGCTTCCTGCGCACCCTTGACTTTCTTTTTGAACAGTCTGGGGTGAGGAGGGACGAATTCAGCGCCATATTTACCGGCTATATAATCACGGGTATCCACTATTGCTGACTCGGCTACCCTGGTGGAATCAGTTCGCATGTAGGTGATGAGCCCTCCTTCTCCCTCGTCACCAACAGGCAGCCCCTCGTAGAGCTGTTGCGCAATAGCCATGGTACGCTGGCCGGTGAAATGGAGCTTGCGCCAGGCCTCTTGTTGCAGCGTGCTGGTGATGAATGGAGGCGGGGGTTGGCGGGTGATTCGTTTCTTTTTTATTTGGGAAACGAATAAGCGTGAATCCCTCAGTTCTCGTTCGATTCGTTTCGATTCGTTTTCGTTGTGGAGTTGCAGTTTTTGGGGTTCGTTTTTTATAGCTACGAGTCTGGCTTTGAACACAGGAGATTTCTTGGCTGCCGAAGTCTTGGTCAATTCGGCTTCAATGGTCCAGTACTCCTGGGGGACGAATTTCTGAATTTCCTGTTCCCGCTCCACGATGATCCTCAAGGCCACCGATTGAACCCTTCCAGCCGAGAGACCTTTTCTCACCTTCTTCCATAACAGGGGGCTGATCTTGTAGCCTACGAGTCGATCCAGCATACGCCTGGCCTGTTGGGCGTCAACCAGGTTCATATCTATTTTTCGGGGGTGTTTAAAGGCTTCTTTGATGGCCTGTTCGGTTATCTCATGAAAGACTACCCGGTACGTTGTCTTATTCTTCAGGTTGGCTGCCTCAATGAGGTGCCAGGAGATAGCCTCTCCTTCGCGGTCAGGGTCAGTGGCCAGATATACTGTTGTGGCCTTATCTGCTGCTCCTCTGATTTCCTTTATAATGGCTTTCTTCCCCTTGGGGATCACGTACTGGGGAGTAAAGCCGTTGTCTACGTCCACACCGAGAGTCTTTTGGGGCAAGTCACGCACATGTCCCATAGACGCTTTGATGACATATTGAGGCCCCATGATCTTGGCCAAGGTTTTGGCCTTGGCCGGGGATTCAACAATAACCAGTTTTGTCTTAGCCATTTTCCTTCAGCAATTCAGGCGAGTACGTAGTTCATACCGCCCAATTGTTTTACCAATCCTTTCAGTTCCAGCATTGCCAGAGTAGCGGTCACGGTAGCCACAGGAAGACCACTGGAGCGACAAAGATCATCAGCATGAGTGGCTTCTTTGGAGAGGTGGATGAGCACTTGAGCTTCGGTGTCAGTGGCAGTTGCTGTCTCTTTCATCTCCAACTGATGGGGTATTGTGTTCAAATTCAATTCCTCCAAGATATCTGCGCAGTGGCGAACCAGCTTTGCGCCCTCTTGGATGAGACGGTTGGTGCCCTTACTAAGCGGAGAGAAAATACTTCCTGGGACAGCGAAAACCTCACGGTTCTGCTCCACCGCACGGTTTGTGGTGAGCAGCGCCCCGCTCTTGTCGCCAGCTTCCACTACGAGCACTCCCAGGCTCATGCCACTGATAATGCGGTTACGCTGTGGGAAATGCTCTGCTTTTGGCTTGGTGCCCAATGGGAATTCGCTCACCAGGGCACCATGCTCCATAATTTGGCGGGCCAGGGCCACATGGTTACTGGGATAGACCATATCAAGCCCACAGCCTGCCACGGCGATAGTCCGCCCGCCGGCCTGTAAGGCGGTGCGATGGGCTATGGAATCAATGCCGGCTGCCAGGCCGCTGACGATAGTGATTCTACGGGCAGCCAATTCTGCTGTGATTTCTTCGGCAACCTGTCGCCCATACACTGAGGGACGCCGAGTACCGACCACCGCTATGGCACACTCATCCCCGGGTGTAATGGTTCCTCTTGTGTAAAGCAGCGGCGGGTAGTCATATATTTCCTTCAGTCGTGGGGGATATCCAGGATCATCCGTAGTCAGTGCCTTTACTTTGTAATGTTCCAGTTTCTCCATTTCGGCGTCAAGCGACATACTACCGCGCATGGCCAGGAACGTCTCTGTTGCTTTGGCATCCAGCCCTGCCAATTCCAGCTCACCTAGTGAGGCATGCCAGGCCTTTTCCAGATCACCGAAGTAGCTTTGAAGGATGGAGAGCTTTACTCGGCCAATGCCTGGAATATGGCTGAAGCCTATCAAATATTGTGTCTGGTTAGAGTCCATGCTGCAAATCAGAGGTTAATGTTATCACAGTCAGTTTGGGAATGAAATGCCACGAATTGCCTCATCTAAAATGTAACCGAAGGGATGGTGGTTGACTCATGTAAAAGGTAACCGAAATGGGGGAGAATTGGGCTAGCTTAAGTGGTGAAGGAGATGAAAGCTAGCCAATGGATATTAGAGCACGGAAGGAGTA
>JAPLHP010000087.1 GCA_026389585.1 Chloroflexota bacterium
CCGGCAAGGTGCTACAGGCAGTGGGAGTGGCAGTCCCACCCCCGGTCACACCTATCACCAATGTGGTGCCAAGGAACTGACCCATACGATGGTTCCCGTTCAGAATCGCCCTTTCCCCTCCCAAACTGTAGAATTCGGGTAATACCTATGCTGAGCGTGGGCGACCTTGATTTTTGACTTCTTCTAGGCATGGCCAACCTATTACTCGGACAGGCTCCTAGGAGGGTGGGTCACGAGTATTTGCCCAAAGCTAGGCTGGGCGCAAGCGAACGGTTGTTTTGTGCCTAACTTATCCGCGTTGTCCGAGTGGTGACCCACCCTCCTAGTAGTTCCAGTGCACCCAGCTTGGTTAGCGTCTTTTTGGTGGGTCTCTGTTGCTTGACATTGGTGGTGTGATGATGGCTATTATTGATTTTGGGTGGCAATTGGGTGTGGTATGTTTTTGCTGAGGATCGGAGTGTGATGCTCAGGCTATTCGGTTGGGCAATAGAGGCGTAATTGTGGTCGATTATGACAGTGGTGCAGTATCTGGCCGCTACCGCATTGATAATTCCAAGGCAAAGCGGTGGTGGTTTGAGCTCGGTCCAATCAGGCCGCCCAGCGAGGGCCGTGACCACTCGCTGCTTATCAGGGCGACACGCAACTGTCCCTGGAATAGATGCCATTTCTGCAATGTCTACAAAGGGCAGAAGTTTCAGTATCGCGGCGTAGCTGAAATCAAAGAAGATGTTGATGCAGCTCGGGCTTTGGCTGCAGAACTGAAGACGGCTTCGTGGCAACTGGGAATGGGTGGGAAGATTGACAGGGTTGTTCTGAGCGCTTTAATAAACGGCAACCCCGAGTTCTATGGTAGCGATTCATCTGATGCCGATGGGGTAGAGTTGCGGATAAACAGCTTGGTCAACGTGGCCAACTGGCTGGCCTCCGGCGGACGCACTGTTTTCCTTCAGGATGCCGATACTCTTATCATGAGGCCCCGTGAGCTGATTGAGGTATTGAAGTATCTCAGGGAGAGCTTTCCCAGCATTGAGCGGATCACCTCATATGCGAGGGCAAAGACCTTGTCCAGGAGATCGCCAGAGGAATTGAAGGAACTGCACGAAGTTGGGCTCTCCCGCCTGCATGTTGGTCTGGAATCTGGGGCTGACGAGGTGTTGGGATATATGGGGAAGGGTGTCACTGCTGCGGAGCAAATCAAAGGAGGGCGTGTTGTGGTGGAGTCAGGCATATCACTCTCGGAGTATGTTATGCCTGGCCTGGGAGGGAAGAAATGGTCAGAAAGGCATGCCATGGAGTCGGCGCGGGTGCTGAATGAAATAGGCCCTCATTTTATCAGATTGAGGAGTCTGGCGGCGAGGAAGGGATCTCCTCTGTATGAACAAATGATCTGCGGGGACTTCCAAATGCTGAATGAGGATGAGGTGGTCAGCGAAATCGGTCTTTTCATCGAGAACCTTGATTGCCATTCCTATCTGGCCAGCGATCAGATGGCTAACCTGTTGTGGGAGGTGGAGGGTCAGCTGCCTCAGGACAAGCAGGCCATGCTGGATACCATATCCAGATACCTGTCAATGCGGCCCGTGGAGCGGTTGCAGTTCTGCCGGGAGCGGAGGCGGAGGTCATTCTTTAGCATTTATGGGAGCTTGCCTCCGGAGGTTCAAGAGGAGGTACAACGAGCTGCCAGTGCTATTGAGTCCGAGGCTCCTGATGCTGCGGAAAGGGTGAACAAGGCTCTTATTACCCTGAAACAGGGCTTCTTATAGTTGTCTGGTGATGGCTACCTCTGTAGTTTACTTCCTTGGGCTCATCAGGCAGATTACTTCTTTTTGTCGTGAGCCCGGCGCCACTCAACATAGTGCTTGGTGCCCTCATCTATTGAGACCTTGGGCTCCCATGCCAGTTCTCTCTGGGCCTTGGAGCCGTCTAGAAGACACTCGGTGCGCATGATATCGATGCTATAGCGATTCAGGAAGGGCATCTCTTTTGCCCGCCGCAGCGTTGCTATCCCCTCCATGAGGCAGCACCAGACATAGGCAACAGAGTACGGCATGGTTCCATGGATTCTTCTGCCGCCCTGGGCCCGTATCATAGCCTTAGTGAACTCTTTAAGCCTGACTGGTTCAAGGGGAGCTACATTGTAAACCTGGCCTATGGCCTTGTCACTGGTGGCTGCGAGAATGGCTAGGTCAGCTATGTCAGACACATATACGACAGCGTATCGGGGATTGACCCTTCCTGGCCACAATACGATGGGGAAGGACACATAGCGGTAAATCCGGTCGGCAAGGAGTCTATCTCTGGGGCCGTAGGCTGCGCCTATTCTGATCATCGAGACTTTAATCTTGCCTTGTCTGTGGTGCTCCCAGCAAGCCTGTTCAGCCAGCAATTTGGCGTAGTCGTAATAGGTATCGGGGCTAAAACATGCGGCACAGGGTGTGGTCTCGTCAGCCGGAATGTCTCCCTTGAAACAGGCATCACCGTAAACAGTGTAGGAGCTTACTTGTAGAAAACGGGGGACTTTTTCTTGAGCACTGGCCTTTAGTAGATTCTCCGTGCCCTTAACAGTTGTGGCCTCGAACTCCTGCCAGGTTCCCCAGCCGGGTGTAACCTTGGCTGCTGCGTGGAATACTATGTCGATCCCTTTAACAGCAGGTAGCAGACTCTCATAGTCTTGGACATCACCGAAAACGATCTCTACGCCGCTGGCCTTGAGGTGAGTGAGATCGGATGTCTTGCGGGACAGGGCGCGGACCTCATAGCCTTTTTCTATGAGACGTTCCACCAGACCACTTCCCACGCATCCGGTACTTCCAGTAACCAGTGCCTTCATAGCCCCCCCTTTTTTGTTGATAACTGGCTTCTGTTTTTCAGGATTTAGTTCTTCAAACTCTTGAGGGGGCTAATTCTTGGCCCCCTTCCTCTGCCTGTGTTAGCCATGATATCCACGTACCACTTGACTGTCAAGCCAGATTCAGGTTTGGGATCGGTTTACATTCCCCAAATTGAAGCTCAAAATGATAGCGTACCATTCTGAAGGGATCTGTGCCTGTTGCATGGTATAATAACCTCCTTATCATGTTGTGCTGGCGAAGAGTAACATCCGTTGTCGATAGAAAATAGCGCCGTGAGGTCGGAGGTTGAAATTGGATTGGACGGACATTTTGGGGTTCATTGCGGGTGCTTTTATAACTTTGGCCTTCATTCCTCAAGTGTGGCGTCTCTACAAACTCAAGAGTGCCCGTGAGATAAGCTTGTCTTTCAGCATGCTTTTCCTGGTGGGAGGTATCTGCTGGCTCCTGTGGGGGATTGAGCGACATCTTGTGCCAGTCATCATGTGGAACGCCATATCACTGGTGCTTGTAAGTGCTATGCTGTTCGCCAAGTTGAAGTATCGTGAATAGTCCTGGACATTAGTCTCAAAGGCCAGTTGCCATGGGGTTGAGGATATGCTACCATTACAACAATCTTGGAAAGTAGGGGCATCTCAGAAGGGGTGCTGACTCTCAAGGTGGGTTAGTCAAAGTTTAAAAACTGGGCCTTTAAGCCAGTCCAGCGAGGCTGGCAAGGGATATAGGGTTGTAGCCCTCAAACTCTAGGCAATGTCGGGGCAACTAGACTGAAAACCTCTTGCCAGCCTGGCAAGAGGTTTTTTATATGCCTGAGAAAGTGATTATGTCTGCTGAGGAGATGCGGCGAGCTCTGACGCGCATTGCCCATGAGGTTATTGAGAGAAACCATGGCTGTGAGGATCTCGTTTTCATCGGCGTATATACCAGAGGGGTGCCCTTGGCTACGCGGATAGCTGCATCTGTAAAGGAAATTGAGAAGGTGAACATATCCGTGGGAGCGTTAGATATTGGCCCGTACCGAGATGACCTTTCCTTCCTCGAATCGCCTCCCATGATTCGGCCCAGTGACATTCCAGGTGATGTTGCTGGCAAGCGTGTTGTGTTGGTAGATGACGTCATTTATACCGGCAGGAGCATTCGTGCTGCTATGGACGCCATCATCGACTTCGGACGTCCCCAACGTATTCAGTTGGCGGTTCTTGTTGACCGTGGGCATCGTGAGCTGCCCATTCGGCCCGATTACGTTGGTAAAAACGTTCCTACATCAATGAAGGAGGAGATAGAGGTGAGGCTGCAAGAAGTTGATGGCAGGGATGAGGTTGTGATTGTGAATCGGGCTGGTGTACAGCCTGTTGGGAAGAGGATTTCTGGAAAGTCTTCCGGATTGGAGGAATTGCCATGAGTCTAGCAAATAGAAGCCTGGTGGCCATGGATGATCTATCCAACGAAGAGATTGAGTCAGTCTTTTCTTTGGCCGACGAGATGGCTGGCTCAATGAATGAGCAGTCCAGTGTATGCCAGGGGAAGATCATGGCTAGTCTCTTCTTCGAACCGAGTACCAGGACACGCCTGTCTTTCGAGGCTGCCATGCTTAGACTTGGAGGACATGTCATCACTGCAGTGGATATAGGCGCCACCTCCCTTGCCAAGGGCGAAAGCATTGCCGATATGGCCAGGGTGGTGGGAAGTTATGCCGATATCATCGTCATCAGACACCCCTGGGAGGGTTCGGCCAGAGTAGTGGCAGACTATGCTGGTGTGCCTGTGATCAATGCCGGCGATGGAGGGCATGAACATCCCACCCAGACCTTGTTAGACCTCTACACCATCAAGAAGGAGAGAAAGGCTATCAAGGGCTTGAAGATTGCCCTCTGGGGCGATCTGAAATACGGGAGGACAGTACATTCCCTTGCCTGTGCTTTGGCGAGGTTTGGTGCTACTATTCTCTTCCGTCCTGCTCCGGGCCTTGAGATGCCAGACCATGTCGTCCGGAAGTTGACCACCGAGTATGGGGGTGAGTTGCGAAGACCTGAGGCTGCCGATCAGGTGGGAAAGGGGGGGCTCTTTTCTCTGGATGCCATATATGTGACGCCGACTATCCCTCATCAACTGGCTATGATGCCTGATATCAGCATCCAGGTTGAGCTGGAAAAGGGGGTTGATGCCATTTATGTCACCAGATTTCAAAGAGAAAGGCATGATTCTGTGGCAGGCGGGGATGATGTAAAGAAGGGCTATCCGATAGTGGACAAGAAGCTACTTGAGGAAAAGGTGTTCAAGGAAACACTTGTTATGCACCCGCTGCCACGTATTGATGAGCTTGCCCATGAATTGGATACTGACAGAAGAAGCATGTACTTCAAACAGGCTGCCCGAGGAGTGCCCGTCAGGATGGCTCTGATAAGCCTTCTGCTGGGAGCAAGGAAGGTTGATATTCTCAGGGCAGAAGAGCCGGCTTTGGTTCGAAAGTTAGACTATCCTGTGTATGATCGTGGATTTGGTGTCCGATGCCAGAACCGAAACTGCGTGTCAGTCAATGAGGAGAGGTACATCAAGCCTGAGTTCAGGATTGTAAGCCGCGAGCCATTGACTCTGACGTGTATCTACTGTGAACATGAGACCTTCCCGAGATATGTGGCCAGCACAGAGTGGCATGAAAGGACTGTGGAGAGCAAGAGGTATCATAGGGCTGATAGCCACTTGGCTCGGAAGATAAAGCCAGAGAACCTGATTATCTTCGATTCAGAGAATGAAGCCCAGGCCCGGGGGTTCAAGCCAGGTAGGTATGCAGGCAGTTAAATTCAGGATTTGGGGTGAGTGGTGAGGGGTATTGCTGTGCTCATCAGCGGTGGTCGCATCATTGACCCTGGCGGGAGCATAGATAAGGTTGGCGATTTGCTCATGGTGGGAGGCAGAATCGCCTGGATTGGCGAAAGCGGCCGAGCTCCTGATCAACCAGAATGCATTGTTTTAGCTGCCAGAGGGATGGTCGTCTCTCCTGGCTTTATTGATCTCCACTGCCATCTTCGGGAGCCGGGGTTTGAGGAAAAGGAGACTATAGCTACTGGGACAAAGGCGGCTGCGCGGGGAGGTTTTACCACCATTTGTTGTATGCCCAATACCTCTCCGCCCATCGACACTCCAGCCACAGTGGAGTACGTTGCAAGTAAGGCGAATACGGAGGGGGTGGTTCGGGTTCTTCCGATTGGGTGTATCACCAGGGGGCAGCGAGGTGAAGAGCTTGTTGACATGAAGGATTTGGCCAAGGCAGGGGTGGTTGCCTTTAGTGACGATGGCAAACCGGTTTCAAGTTCGCAGCTTATGCGTCTTGCTTTAGAGCGTAGTCGTCTTCTTGATTTGCCAATCATCGATCATTGTGAAGATGCCTCCTTGACTGCTGGTGGCGTGATGAATGAGGGTCTGGTATCTGCCAAGCTGGGATTGAAAGGAATGCCAACGGCAGCAGAGGAGACTATGATTGCCCGGGATATTGAACTTGCACGGCTCACTGGTGGCAGAGTTCATGTTGCTCATGTGAGCACCGCTGGTTCTGTCGGGCTTATTAGCCGTGCCAGGGAGAATCACATTGATGTTACTGCTGAAGTCACCCCTCACCATTTGACGCTCACTGAAGAGAAAGTCATCGGCTATGACACCAGCGCCAAGGTTAATCCTCCACTGCGGACTAACCAGGATGTGGAGGCACTGATCCAGGGGGTGAGAGATGGTGTTATAGATGCTATTGCCACTGATCATGCGCCCCATGCTGCTCATGACAAGTCTGGTGATTTCAACTCGGCAGCCTTCGGCATCAGCGGGCTGGAGACAGCTTTGGCTGTCCTGCTTACTCTGGTGCATCAGAGCAAGCTGGATTTAACAACTCTTATTGCTAGGCTCACTGCCGGGCCAGCAGGAATCCTGTGCGGGATGAGTAGCTCATCTGTAACCCCCTATGGTTACCCGGTTCCAGATGGTCTGAGCACGCTCCGAGTGGGAGCACCGGGAAATGTGACTATCTTCGATCCGGATTTCGAATGGGTGGTCGATCCTGCTCGCTTCGTTTCCAAGGGGAAGAATAACCCTTGGGCTGGATCTTTGCTCAAAGGCAAGGTGATGGTGACAGTGGTTGGAGGGGAGATCGTATACAAGGATATGCGTATCAGCATTGAGGCATTAAAGAGTTAATGCTCGGATTGGTATGGAGTCGATAGGGGCAAAAGCGAAGGTTGGACAATAAGGCAATACTAGTGCCGGGAGATATCTCTTGGTACTATAGTCATTATTGGGACAGTGTTTAGATTGTGAGTAAGGGAGGTATTTGTGCCGCGTCGGAATGACATTAGAAAGGTTCTCATAATAGGATCAGGTCCTATCATCATCGGGCAGGGGTGTGAATTTGACTATTCAGGCACCCAGGCCTGCAAAGCCTTGAGGGAAGAAGGATATGAAATAGTATTGGTCAACTCTAATCCGGCGACCATTATGACCGACCCGGGCATGGCTGATAGAACCTATATTGAACCACTGACGATGGAGAGCGTGGCCAAGATCATTGAGAGAGAAAGGCCGGATGCGCTGCTTCCCAATCTGGGGGGGCAAACCGGACTCAATCTCGCTGCCAGTCTTGACAAGGCTGGAGTATTGGATAAGTACGGGGTCGAGGTTATCGGTGTCAAGGCTGACGCTATTGAGCGGGGTGAAGACCGCATTATTTTCAAGGAGATGATGGGCAAACTAGGTATTTCTGTTCCTAAGTCTGACCCCTGTTATTCTGTGGGGGAGGCTGAACAGATAGCTGCAAGGCTGGGATATCCTGTGGTTCTACGGCCGGCGTACACACTGGGTGGAACTGGAGGAGGAATTGCCTACAACGTAGAAGAGCTGAGAACTATTGTTGCTAGAGGTCTTGCTGCCAGCCTCATCAATCAGGTTCTGGTCGAGCAGTCAGTTTTCGGATGGCAGGAGCTTGAGCTTGAAGTTGTAAGGGACCAGAAGAATCAGAAGATCACCGTGTGCTTTATCGAAAACGTTGATGCCATGGGCGTGCATACTGGCGACAGCTTCTGCGTTGCCCCCATGCTCACCATCCCGGAATCCCTGCAAGAGCGGATGCAGGAGCTTTCCTACAGGATTGTAGATGCCATTGGGGTTATAGGGGGGACTAACATCCAGTTTGCTCACAATCTCGAAGATGACAGGCTGGTGGTCATTGAGATCAACCCCCGCACCTCCCGTTCGTCTGCCCTGGCATCCAAGGCGACTGGTTTCCCGATTGCTCGCATCTCAACGAAACTGGCCACCGGCATAACTATGGATGAGATTCCTTACTGGAAAGAGGGGACGCTGGAAAAGTACAAACCAAGTGGTGATTATGTGGTTTCTAAGTTCGCTCGCTGGGCCTTTGAGAAGTTTCCTCAAGCTAAGGACGTTATAGGCACTCAGATGAAAGCGGTGGGTGAGGTAATGAGTATAGGAAAGACCTTCAAGGAATCTTTCCATAAATCCATCCGTTCTTTAGAAATCAAGAGGTATGGCCTCGGCGGTGCTAAGGATTTCAAGAAGCTTCCCCTGGAGACATTACGGATGAAGCTGGCAGTGCCTTCGAGCGAGCGCATCTTTCTGATGTACGAAGCTCTCCGCAAAGGCATGTCTGTTGAAGAGCTATACAAGTTGACCTATATTGGCCGCTGGTTCATTGGCCAGATGAAAGAGCTGGTCGAGTTTGAAGAGGAGTTGATCAAGTATAAATGGCGTGATTTGCCTGATGGAGAACTGGCTCAGGCAAAGGAGTGGGGTTTCTCAGATCTGTACCTGGCGGGCCTTTTCGGCGTGAAGGAGAAGGAAGTCAGGCAGAGAAGAATTGCCATCGGAAAACACGCACGGTTTGCTGCTGTTCCTGTCAGTGGCGTTAAGAACGCAGCCTACTATTACTCAACGTATATTGCTGAAGATGAGAGCCCGGTGTCGCCGAATAAGAAGGTGATGATATTAGGTGGTGGCCCTAACAGGATAGGCCAGGGGATTGAGTTCGATTACACCTGTGTTCATGCTGCCTTTGCTTTGAGGGATGAAGGATATGAATCTATCATGGTCAACTGCAATCCCGAGACAGTTTCCACTGACTATGATACTTCCGATAAGCTCTATTTCGAGCCGCTGACTACTGAGGATGTTTTGAACATCTATGAAAAGGAAAGACCAGTGGGTGTTATAGTCCAATTCGGCGGGCAAACTCCACTGAATATCGCTCAGGAGCTGAAGGACAGTGGTGTGAATGTTCTTGGGACCACTCCTGAGAGCATTGGTCTGGCTGAAGACAGAGAGCGCTTTAGGGAAAGGATTATCGCTCTCAATATACCCCAGCCGGAGAGTGGTACCGCGCGTTCTTTGAAAGAAGCCGTGGCCATCGCCAATATGATTGGTTACCCCCTCATGGTGCGGCCGTCCTTTGTGCTTGGCGGTCGGGGCATGAAAGTCATCTACGATGGGGATGAACTCAAGAGACACGCTGAGGAAGCTATTCAGGTCAGCCCTGAATACCCCATGCTTATCGATAGGTTCCTGGAACATGCCATTGAGACCGAAGTGGATGCCCTCTGTGATGGAGAGCACACCTTTGTTGTTGCTGTCATGGAGCATATCGAGCTGGCCGGAGTCCATTCAGGAGATGCTGCCTGTGTTATTCCTTCGAGGACAATCAAAGAAGAACACTTGAGAACCATTGAGGAATACACGGCGAAGATAGTCAGGGACTTGAGGGCAGTGGGGCTCATCAATATACAGTACGCTATATGTGATGATGTGGTTCATATTCTGGAGGCTAATCCGAGAGCTTCTCGTACCGTGCCGTTCGTATCGAAGGTGACCGGAATTCCTATTGCGCGTATTGCCACCTACCTGGTAATGGGCAAGAAACTGAAGGACTTTCCTGAGCTGAGGAAACGCACACTTCCTTACGTAGGAGTCAAAGAGGCGGTTTTCCCCTTCAATATGTTTCCAGAGGTAGACCCTGTACTGGGTCCAGAGATGAAATCCACGGGAGAGGTAATGGGGATTGCTGATACCTTTGGACTTGCTTTCTACAAGGCTGCTGAAGCTGCTGGTGCCAGACTCCCTGTGGAAGGGAATGTTCTGTTGACTATAGCGGACAAGGACAAGCCGGAGCTGCCTCCGATAGCCCGGAAAATCAAGGAACTGGGATTTCGGATCTATGCTACCGAAGGAACAGGTGCTCTTCTGACAGAGCATGGCATACCTAATACTCAAGCGAAGAAACTGCAAGAAGGTAGGCCGAACATTGCAGATTCAATCAAGAATAAGGATATTCATCTCGTGATCAATACACCAGCCGGTCGGAGCAGCAAGTATGATGATAGCTATATTCGCAAAACGGCAATCCAGTATAAGGTGCCGTATATAACTTCAATGGCAGCTGCTCAAGCCAGCGCTGAAGGTATAGAGGCTGTGAGGAAACAAGAGATTCATCCCAAGTCTCTTCAGGAGTATCAGCGAGAACTCTCATAGGGAGGGGGAATCCTGGCAAGCACCAATCGGGCTCTTGTTATGCAGCTGCTGAGAGAATACTTGAGAAGATGAAACAGGTAACCGCCATCGTCGTGTCTAATAGTGAGATAATGCCTCGGATCCATCTTGTCTGGTTGGAAGCGCCGGAAATTGCCAGGATTGCACGTCCCGGGCAATTCGTTATGGTACGGTGTGGGGACAGCCACGATCCTTTATTGCGGCGGCCATTGAGCATTCATCAGACTGACGGCTCAGGTAAAATTGCATTGCTTTTGAGTGTCGTGGGCCGAGGCACATCGTGGCTTTCTCGATGCCAGAGGGGAGATTGCCTTGACCTTGTGGGACCTCTGGGCAATGGCTTTTCTATTCAGTCTGCTTCTCGCAGGCTTCTTCTGATAGGTGGTGGAATTGGTATCGCGCCTTTGATCTTTCTGGCAGATAGAGCTCTTAGCCAGGGATGCTCGGTCACGCTTCTCGTGGGAGCTCAGGATGCCTCCTCTCTTTACCCCAGATATCTGCTGTCACCATCGATCAACCTTATCACAGCTACTGAGGATGGCTCGGAAGGGGCAAGAGGCATGGTGACTGACATTATTGGTGATCTTGCCAAGCAGACTGACCAGCTCTTTGCGTGCGGGCCAGTCTCCATGTACCAGTCTATGTTAGCCAATGAGTGCTTGATATCAAGGCCGCTCCAGGTCTCTCTGGAGATGGTGATGGGTTGTGGGGTGGGAGCATGTTACGGCTGTACCATAAAGACTGGGAATGGGCTGCGACAGGTATGTCAGGATGGGCCCGTGTTCGATCTGAATGATATTATCTGGTAGAGGAGGTGATGCCAAGTGGTGGAGGGCAGGCGGATAAGGATCAAGCCCAATGGTAATTGTGAGATTATTGACATAACTGGACAGGTAGCAAAAGAAGTTGATGGTTCACCTATCGGGAGTGGAATCGTAACTGTCTTTGCGGTTGGATCAACCGCAGGAATTGCCACGATTGAGTTTGAATCCGGGCTATTGTCTGACTTCAAGGAAATGTGGGATAGGGTGGCTCCTGTTGGTATGGACTACCAGCATAACCGTGCTTGGGGAGATGGTAATGGCCACTCGCACATGCGTGCCTCGCTTCTCAGTGCCTCTCTCACCGTACCCTTTATCAACAAGAAGATGACTTTGGGAACTTGGCAGCAGATTGTCTATGTGGATTTTGATAACCGTCCCCGATCAAGGGAGGTAGTCGTTCAGATCATAGGAGAATAGGCATCGAACGCCGGCCTGTTCACAGCTGGTATATTAGAGGCTGAGAAGATAGCTACTGAAGTACAGGGCTGTGTCTTGAGGCAGGGTTCCCGGCCTATCCCTCGATTGGCAGAGCCGCTCAGGCTATTGCCCAGCTTATCACTTACCATGAAAATCGAGGTTCGTAGGCATCTTATAGCTTTCTCTCGGTTTCACTTTAGTTGTCTCCTCTAATTGTCTTAATGTTTCCACTGCCTTCTTGTTTGCAGGACGCTGTGTTCCTTATTCCTCTTAATTCCCTTGAATAGACATGATTGAGAAAGCAGCCTAATAAGGATATTCATGGATTGCTCTTCCCAAAAGTGGACTTATTCTGAAGCCTAGTATATAATACTGGGGTTGTGTTTGGATGGTTAGTGTTTATTGTTCGCTGCCAAATCAGTCGCGGTTTATCTTGACTTTTAGTGTGGTTGATGATAAATTACAACCTCGGGTTTTTTCGTAGATAAAATGCCTACAGTTAATCAACTTGTGAGACATGGGCGGAAGAAGATCTTGCGGAGGACGAAGTGTCCATCGTTGCGCGTTGGGTTTAATTCGCTGAAGCGCCGTGTAACAAGAAGCAAGGGTTGTCCGCAGAAGAGGGGCGTTTGTATCGAGGTTAAGACCATGACCCCCAAGAAGCCAAATTCTGCCTTGCGTAAGATTGCCAGGGTGCGATTGACCAATGGAATGGAGGTCACTGCCTACATTCCTGGTGAAGGGCATAATTTGCAGGAACACTCTGTAGTGCTGATTCGGGGCGGTCGTGTAAAAGATTTGCCTGGAGTACGCTACCACATTGTGCGTGGCACCCTGGATGCCGGTGGCGTGGTTGAGCGCCGACAGGGCCGCAGTAGATATGGGGCAAAGCGGGTAAAAGGCTCGGGAGCTTCTGGAGCCTAGGGTTTCCTGGGTTGTTGAGGGGTGGGTGAAGAAAGTGCCCGAGTCTTTTTTGTGGTCTGGAGACTAGACGATGACGAGAAAAGGTAAAGTACCAAAGAGAAAGACGCCGCCTGATACCAAATATGGTAGCCAGTTGGTATCTAGGTTCACAAACAAGTTGATGAAATGGGGCAAGAAGAGGAAAGCGGAGGGGATTATATACACCGCCCTTGAGATGGCTTCAGAACAGCTAAAGAAACCACCTGTCGAGGTTTTGGAGCAGGCGATCAAGAATACGACCCCTCTCCTTCAAGTGAAAGCCCGCCGTGTTGCTGGGGCAACTTATCAGGTGCCTGTAGAGGTGAGCGGTGACCGTGGCACGGCCATGGCGATAAGGTGGCTGCTGGATGCGTCCAGATCACGAAGCGGTAAGTCAATGGCAGAGAAGCTTACTGCTGAGATTGTAGATGCTTGTCATGGGCAGGGAGTGGCGGTCAAGAGGCGTGAGGATACTCATAAGATGGCAGATGCGAACAGAGCATTTGCACACTTCAGGTGGTAGAGAAGTTGGTTACTACCAAACAGCGTTCTCGAACGATTGATATGGCTGAATCAGGTATAGTTAAGGCAAAGGCGCGGGAGATGCCCCAGGTGTTTCCCCTATCCCATGTGAGAAATATTGGGATAATTGCTCACATAGATGCCGGTAAGACTACCGTCACCGAAAGGTTTCTCTATTGCACGGGGCGTACCTACAAGATCGGGGGGGTGGATGAAGGAACGGCAGTAATGGACTGGATGGATCAGGAACGTGAGCGGGGAATCACTATTACTGCTGCGGCTACTACCTGCCACTGGCTGGAGCATTGCATTAATATCATCGATACGCCTGGGCATGTGGATTTCACTGCCGAGGTGGAACGCAGTCTGCGGGTGCTTGATGGTGGAGTGGTGGTTTTTGATGCTGTTGCAGGTGTGCAACCTCAGTCAGAGACGGTGTGGCGCCAAGCGGATAGGTACCATGTTCCCAGAATCTGTTTTATCAATAAGATGGATCGTGTGGGTGCTAATTTCCATCGGACTGTGGCCATGATAGGCAAGATCCTCGGTTCCAAAGTGGTGACTGTTCAGTTACCTTTGGGTGAGGAGAAGTCCTTTGAGGGGATTATTGATCTGGTAGAAAACAGGGCCTGTATCTTCCCGGAAGATATCAATTCTCTGCCCATGGAGATGGATATTCCTCAAGACTATCTAGAGAGAGCCAAAGAGCAGCGAGAGTTATTGGTGGAGAGGTTGGCTGAAGAGGATGATCAGTTGATGGGGGCTTATTTGGAGGGGCGCAGCATCGCGGCTTTAGATATCAAGGAGGCCTTGCGTAGGGCAACTCTAGCTAATAGGGTTGTTCCTGTTCTTTGTGGCAGTGCTTTGTGGAACAAGGGGATTCAGCCACTTCTTGATAGTGTAGTGGATTATCTTCCTTCACCTTTAGATGTGCCAGCGGTTGAGGGCACTGATCCTGAAACTGGAGCGATGGCTACACGCCCAGCGGATATAGAGGCACCTTTCTCAGCCCTTGCCTTTAAGGTGGTTACTGATCCCTTTGTTGGCAGGCTGGTGTATCTCAGGGTTTATTCAGGCAAGGCGGAATCCGGAGCAAGATTGTTCAATGCTACCAGGGATCAGAAAGAGCGCCTTGGTAGATTGCTCCTAATGCATGCGAATCATAGAGAAGACGTAAATGAGGCCTGTGCTGGCGGGATTGTTGCAGCGATAGGTTTGAAGAATACCCTCACAGGTGACACACTGTGCGATCCCGGTGCCCCTGTCATTCTTGAGAATATTCGTTTTCCTATGCCGGTGATATCGGTTGCTATTGAGGCGAAGACTAAAGCTGATCAGGACAGGATAGGGGAGGCCCTCCAGAAGTTGATGGAAGAAGATCCTACTTTCGAAACACATTATGATGAAGAAACTGGCCAGACCATCATATCCGGAATGGGTGAGCTTCATTTGGAAGTTCTGTTGGAGCGCATGCGTCGCGAGTTTAGAGTGGAGTCAAAGACAGGCAAGCCGCAGGTGGCATATAAGGAGACTATCACCGAGTCGGTGGAGGCAGAGGGAAGATTCATCAGACAGTTTGGTGGGCATGGGCAGTACGGTTGCGTGGTGCTCGGACTGGAGCCCGGCGAGAGGGGTAGCGGTTTTGCCTTTTTCAACAAGATCAAGGCTGGCGCTATACCCAGGGAATTCATCCCGGCAGTTGAAGCTGGCGTGAAGGAAGCCTTGCAGAGAGGGGTGTTGGCTAACTATCCTGTAGTTGATGTCAAAGTGACACTTCGTGATGGTAGTTTTCATGATGTGGATTCCTCCGAAATTGCTTTCAAGATGGCCGGATCAATGGCTTTTAAGGAGGGAGTGCGCCGAGCTAAACCTGTGATTCTTGAGCCCATTATGAAACTGGAAGTGTTTACTCCGGAGCAGTTCCTGGGTGATATCCTGGGAGATCTTAATGCTAGAAGAGCGCGAATTGATGGCATCGAAGCCCTGGGAGATATGAGGGTTATTCATTGTTTCATATCCTTGGGGGAGACTTTTGGCTACGCCACCGTAATCCGGTCCTTGAGCAAGGGTAAATCAACTCACTCCATGGAATTTCATCGTTATCAAGAGGTACCCTCGGGTTTGGTGGATCAGATTATTCCTAAAGCCAAGGGAAGGGTAGTTTAACGTGCCGAAGCAGAAGATCCGAATTAAGTTGAAGTCTTTTGACCATAAGGTGCTTGATCAGTCCGCGGTTCAGATCACGGAGACAGCGGAGCAGACTGGAGCCCGAGTGGCAGGGCCAGTTCCTTTGCCAACGCACATTCAGAAATTCTGTGTTATCCGATCTCCCTTTATTGATAAAGACTCTAGAGAGCAATTTGAGATCAGGACTCACAGGCGTCTTATAGATATTATTGACCCTACCCCAAAAACGATCGAGGCTCTAACCCGGCTCAACCTTCCCGCGGGGGTAGATGTGGAGATAAAGCTGTAGGGTGGATACTGCTGGGCAAAAGAGGGACAGGGGATCTGGGTTGTCGATGACGATGAAGGAAGGTAATGGAGCCATTAAGAAAAGCGGTATGGGGCTTTATCAGGGAGTTCTTTGGGTGGGAAGATAATGGCGACAGCGATTAAGGGCATTCTAGGTCGCAAGTTGGGCATGACACAAATGTTTGATGAAGGCGGGAGCCTGGAGGCAGTTACTGCTATTGAAGCTGGTCCTTGTGTTGTTTCTCAAGTGAAAACCCAAGCTAAGGATGGCTATAGTGCAGTACAACTCGGTTTTGGTGAGGCCAAGCGCCTCAATTCTCCAATGAAGGGGCATCTTAAGGGAGCAGGTCGTCAACTGAGATATCTTAGGGAGATTACGGTTGATGAAGGCGCTGCGTTTGAGGTAGGCCAGAGTCTGAACGCTGGTATATTTGAAAAAGGCGAGAGAGTTGATATAAGAGGGATATCAAAAGGCAAAGGTTTTGCAGGCGGGGTGAAACGATATCACTTTCGAGGGGGGCCCAAAACACATGGTCAGTCAGACCGGCACCGTGCCCCTGGTTCAGTTGGTGGTACCACTTCTCCTGGCCGGGTGTACAAGGGCACGCGTATGGCCGGGCATATGGGGAGCAATAGGGTAATTATCCGCAATCTAGAGGTGGTGCAGGCTGACGCAGGACGCAATCTTATCTTGGTAAATGGTGCAGTACCTGGTGCTGTGGGTGGGCTATTGTTGATTACGAGCAGGAAGTTGGCCAAGAAGAGAAGGTAGAGATGCAGTTCCCAGTCCATAACGTTGAAGGTCGGGTTGTTGAACAGGTGCAGATTGAAGATAGCGTTTTTGCGCAACCTTTCAATGAAGGCTTGGTGCATCAGGCTATGGTGAGGCAATTGGCCAATGCTCGACAAGGAACAGCGGATACCAAGACGAGGGGTTTGGTGTCTGGGAGCACCAGAAAGCTCTATCGCCAGAAGCATACGGGTCGTGCTCGCCGAGGTAGTATACGCTCACCTCTCCTCAGGGGTGGTGGTATAGTTTTTGGCCCTCACCCTAGAAGTTATAGGCAAAGGATGCCTAAGAAGATGCGCCGTTTGGCGCTGAAATGTGTACTTTCAGCAAAGGCTTCTTCAGGTGAGATGGTAATAATAGACCGATTCCAGATGAGTCAACCCAAAGCGATGGAGATGGGTCGAATATTAAAGGCACTGGGCGTTGATTCATCGGTTCTCATTGCTACTCTTGGGCCGGAGTCGGATGTAATCTTGTCAGCACGCAATTTGGCGGGAACGAAGACGCTACCGGCCGGATTGCTTAATGTGGTAGATGTCCTTTCCTATAAATTTTTAGTAATTACCGTAGAGGGGTTGCGCCATTTGGAGAAACTGTTAATAGGTGGCAGAACGGATACCCAGGTTGGATAGGAAAATGCATCTATATCAGGTATTGCGTCGTCCTTTAATTACCGAAAAGATTACTGCTCTTCAGGAGCATAATAAGTATGCCTTTGAGGTGGCTGATGGATCCAACAAGCATCAAATCAAAGAGGCAGTGGAGAAGGCTTTTAAGGTGAATGTTGAGGATGTAAATGTAATCACTGTCCCTGGTAAGACAAGAAGGATGGGAAGACGTCAGGTGAAGGCCTCTTCATGGAAAAAGGCTTTGGTTACCATCAAGGCAGGGCAGAAGATTGAGTTTTTTGAGGGTGTTTAGAAATGGCGCTTAGGGTATATAAACCGACATCCCCGGGCAGGCGAGGTCAGATCGGGCCGACCTTTGAGGAAATTACCAAGAAGGAGCCAGAGAAATCCCTGCTCTTGCCGCTGAAAAGGAAGGCTGGCCGTAACAATCAAGGCAGGGTAACAGTTAGACATAGAGGTGGTGGTGCCAAGCGGATGCTACGGATTATCGATTTCAAGCGGGACAAGATTGGGATATCTGCTGAGGTATTAGCTATTGAATATGACCCCAACCGCTCAGCTTATATTGCATTGGTTCAGTATGCCGATGGAGAGAAGCGTTATATCCTTGCCCCACTCGGATTGATGGTGGGACACATTGTTACCTCGGGTCCTGATACTGAGGTGAAGCTAGGAAATGCTCTACCATTGGGGCAGATTCCCGTAGGTGTCATGATTCACAACATTGAATTACAGCATGGCAAGGGTGGGCAGATAGTGCGCAGTGCCGGGACCTCTGCTCAGGTTATTGGGCGTGATGATGGCTATAGCTTGGTGAAGTTGCCTTCTGGTGAAGTGCGTAAGATTCTGAGTGTTTGTATAGCTACGGTTGGACAAGTGGGCAATGTAGATCATCAGAATGTGAAGTTGGGTAAGGCTGGTCGCAAGAGATGGATGGGCAGGCGACCTGAGGTGCGAGGAGCAGTAATGAGCCCGCGTGATCACCCACATGGTGGGGGTGAGGGTAGAAATCCTAGAGGTATGAATCCGAAGACTCCTTGGGGGAAACCAGCCTTGGGCTACAAGACTCGCAGGAACAAAGTAAGCGATAGGATGATTGTCAAACGGAGAGAGAAATAGGGAAATGGGAAGATCGGTAAAAAAGGGTCCGTTTGTTGATGCCAAGCTGATGAAGAAGGTAGAAGCTGTTGATTTGGGGAAAGAGAAAGTGGTGATAAAGACGTGGGCGCGAGCCTCAACTATTGTGCCTGAAATGGTGGGGCATACTATTGCTGTCCACGATGGAAGAAGACATGTACCTATCTTCATAACCGAGAATATGGTGGGGCACAGGCTGGGCGAGTTTGCCCCTACTCGGACCTTCAGGGGGCATGTGGGTAGGTCGGAGAAAGTGGTTTAGAGGTCACGATGGAAGTCAAGGCAGTAGCTAAACATGTTGGCATATCGCCTCAGAAACTAGCCTTGTTGGCGGCAACAGTGCGTGGAAAGAAGGTGGATGAGGCCTTAGCTGTACTTAAGTTGTCTCCAACTCCGTCAGCTAGGGCGATAGCCAAGGTAATCAAATCGGCTTCTGCTAATGCTGAGAATAACTTTCAAATGACACCATCTGAGCTTAAGGTCGTGAGGCTCTTTGTTGATCAAGGGGCAACCCTAAAAAGAATTCGTGCCCAGGCTCGAGGGCGGGTAAGCCCTATACTCAGACACTCGAGTCATATTACGGCTATTGTAGATACGGAGGAGTAGTTGGGACATAAGGTTCATCCTACTGGGTTCAGGCTTGGTATTACCACTGATTGGCGTTCAAGGTGGTATTCTGAGAAGCACTATACTGAATTTGTGCGAGAAGACTTTCGTATCCGTAAGCTAGTTATGGCAAAGACAGATGAGGCGGGTGTCTCTAGGGTAGAAATTGAGCGTTGGGCGAATGAAGTAGTGGTGACTGTTCATGCTGCCAAACCAGGCATTGTTATTGGGCGTGGAGGGCAAAGGGTAAATGAGTTAAGGGGTTCGCTGGAAGCCCTTTGTGGTAGAAAGATTCGTCTGAACATACATGAAGTTAGAGAGCCGGAACTGGATGCTTACCTTGTAGCCAAGAGTGTGGCGACCCAAATGGAGCGTCAGATATCGTACCGCAGGGCCATAAAAAGGGCGATTTCTCGTACGATGCAGGCCGGTGCTAAAGGGGTGAAGGTAATTTGCTCTGGGAGACTTGGTGGTGCGGAGATCGCTCGTAGAATGACATTTCGTGAAGGGCGAGTGCCTCTACATACATTGCGTGCTGACATCGATTACGGTTTGGTCGAGGCGCGTACATTATTAGGACGTGTTGGAGTAAAGGTTTGGATATACAAGGGCGATGTCCTTCCAAAGGTGGAGGAACCAGAGATGCCACCTCCTCAGCCCTCTGGTACGTTGGCCCCTGCGAAGCAACGAGAAAAGCCGGTTGTGGATCAACCAATTGAGGTAGGAAAAGATGTTACAGCCGAGTAGGGTAAAGCACCGGATGGTGCACAGGGGTAGGATCAGGGGGATAGCCCATGCAGGGAATAGCCTGGTTTTTGGGGATTTTGGACTTCAGGCCTTGGAAGGTACTTGGCTTACCGCCAGGCAGATCGAGGCGGCACGTCGGGCTATTGTCCACCATCTTCGCCGTGGAGTCATTTTATGGGTTCGCGTTTTCCCCGACAAGCCGTTGACCAAGAAACCAGCAGAGGTGCGTATGGGCAGTGGTAAAGGCAGCTTGGATCACTGGGTGGCAGTGGTCAAGCCGGGCAGGATCATCTTTGAAATCGGTGGAGTGAAGGAGGAGGCAGCAAAGGAAGCAATGCGTCTTGCCTCTCATAAGCTCCCCATTGAGACTAAGTTTGTGACTAAGGGGGCGGAGTGAAGGTGGAGGAGATTCGCGCTCTGAGTGATGGTGATCTCTCAGGGCAGTTAGAGGAGGCTCAACGGGAGCTTTTTAATTTGCGCTTTCGCTTGGCTACGAAACAGCTTGTGAACCATCGTGAGGTTCGTAAGGCCAAAAAGAATATTGCCAGAATCAAAACTGTATTGCGGGAAAGAGAGTTGGTTCAGTCCTAGACGTTAATGGGGAGTTGCCTTGGTGTCGTGTGAATATACGGCTTGTAGTCAAATAAGTGAGCGGGGCTAGTTAATGGAGAAAAGACGGAAAACTCTTGTGGGGTATGTGTTGGTCAATAGAATGGATAAGACAGTTGTGGTAGCTGTGGAGTTGAGGAGAGCCGATCCCTCATATAAGAAGATTGTCAGACGCAGGATTAGAATGAAAGCTCATGATGAGAGCAATGCTTGCCAGATCGGGGATGTGGTGAGGATTATGGAGAGCCGCCCTCTTTCCAAGACCAAGCATTGGCGTGTAGTAGAGATAGTATCCAAGAATGAGGCGGTTGAGGTTAAGCCTGATGATTCAGCCATATAGTAGACTTAGAGTGGCCGATAATACTGGAGCAAAAACTATTATGTGCATTCATGTGTCTGGAGGCACAAGACGGAGGTATGCTACCCTTGGTGATGTCATTGTTGCAGCCGTAAAACAGGCGATGCCTAGGGGGTTGGTGAAACAGGGTGACGTGGTAAAGGCGGTCATTGTGCGAACTACAAGACCTTATCGCCGCCGCGATGGCTCATATATTAGATTTGATGACAATGCGGCTGTTATTCTGGCTGAACAAAACAATCCGAAGGGCAGCCGTGTCTTTGGACCTGTAGCTAGAGAGCTAAGGGAGAAGAATTTTACTAAGATTATCTCCTTGGCGCCTGAGGTATTGTAGGGATAAATGAAGATTCGCAAGAACGATAGCGTCATTGTTATCAGTGGTAAGGATAAGGGGAAGAAGGGTAAGGTGCGGTTTGCCTATCCGGGCGAGGATCGCTTGGTAGTGGAAGGTATTAACATGATTAAGAAACATGCGAAAGCCCGGGCTGCTACAAGGCAGGCTGGTATCATTGAGAGAGAAGCTACTCTTCATGTGTCCAAGGTAATGTTAGTCTGTAACAAGTGTAACCGCCCGACGCGGGTGGGTTCTCGCTTTCTGGAGGGCAAGAGAGTTCGTGCTTGCTCTTCTTGCCATGAGGTGATTGATTAGCTGTGGAAAATAATGCTCAACCGAGACTAAAAGAAAAATATAGCCGTGAAGTTGTACCTGTTCTTATGAAGGATTTCAACTATAGTAGTGTCATGCGTGTACCACGGATAGAGAAGGTTGTGATTAATATTGGTCTGGGAGAGGCAACTCAAAACCCGAAGGCTCTGGAAGGTGCAGAGAGAGATCTGGCCATTATTTCGGGGCAACATCCGATTATTACACGAGCCAGGAAGTCTATCGCTAGTTTTAAGCTGCGAGCTGGCATGCCTATAGGTATGAAAGTGACGCTACGCGGAAGACGGATGTATGAATTCTTGGACAGGTTACTCAATGCTGTTCTTCCTCGCATTAGGGATTTTCGAGGGGTTTCAAGGAATTCCTTTGATGGAAAGGGCAATTACAGTCTAGGGATGAAAGATCAGTTGGTTTTTCCTGAGATTGACTATGACAAAGTCGATAAGGCTAGGGGGTTCGAAATCACTATTGTGACTACTGCTCGTTCTGATGAGGAAGGTAGGCGTCTCTTGGAGCTTCTGGGGATGCCATTCATGAGAGGTTAGTAAGTGGCGAAATTATCTAAGATTCTAAAATCGCAGCGTGATCCTAAGTACAAGGTGCAGGGGCATAATCGATGTAGGTTGTGTGGCAGGCCACGTGCCTATATGCGTAAGTTTGGGATGTGTCGTATTTGCTTCCGTGAATTGGCTCTCAAAGGGGAGCTCGCGGGAGTCAAGAAATCAAGTTGGTGAGATAGAATGACTACTGATCCAATCGCAGATATGCTGACACGGATAAGGAATGCCAATATGGTGAGGCATGAGTTTGTCTTGATGCCCTGGTCCAAGGTGAAGGTGGCGATTGCCAAGATCCTTAAAGAAGAGGGATTTGTTCATGATTACGAAGTGCTCAAGGGCAGACCGACGCGTACAATAAAGATTCGCCTCAGGTATGGTGATAAGAATCAGCCAATGATTATGGGACTGAAAAGGGTGAGCAAGCCTGGACTTAGAGTCTATGTAGGATCTTCAGGGATACCTCGCGTCTACGGAGGTCTGGGTATTGCTATGCTTTCTACGCCAAAAGGTGTAATGACTGGACGGCAGGCATGGAAACAGCATCTTGGTGGTGAATTGCTGTGCTATGTATGGTGATCATGAGTAGATTGGCTTGGTGTAAGAATGTCCAGAATAGGTAAGCTTCCTATACGTCTACCTCCTAGTGTAACAGCGGATATCAAAGGGAGTGATGTGACTATCAAGGGACCAAAGGGGGAATTGCATCGATCATTTGTCCCATCAATGTCCATTGTTCTGAAGGATGGTATTTTGGTTGTTTCCCCGCCTGGTGATAGTGAGGTTCATGGCGCGCTCCATGGGTTAACTCGTGCCCTGCTGGCTAATATGGTTGAGGGAGTAAGCAAGGGCTTCGAGAGACTTCTGGAGGTTGTTGGCGTTGGCTATCGAGCTCAGAAGGCTGGTGATAAGCTGGTTCTCCAGGTGGGATTTACTCATCCAGTGGAAATATTGCCTCCTCCAGGTATATCTGTGGTGGTGGAGGGTACAAATCGAATCAAGGTGGTTGGGGTAGATAAAGAATCAGTGGGTGAAGTGGCTGCTGGGATTCGTGCTATTCGCCCTTGCGATTCCTATAAGGGTAAGGGCATCAGGTATGTGGGAGAGAGGACTCGCCTTAAGCCTGGGAAAGCCGGCAGAGCAGCAGCGAAGAAGTAGAGGATGAAGAAAAGAAGTACAAGGCTGAATAGCAGGCACATTCATCAAGCAAGACCTAGATTGTGCGTTTTCCGGAGCTCAAATCATATTTATGCTCAAGTTATAGATGATAAACAATCTTGCACATTAGCTAGTGCTTCCAGTTGTGAGCCGGAGCTGAAGACTGAGGGTAAAAAGAAGACGGAAAGTGCTGCATTAGTGGGGGCCCTTGTGGGAAAACGAGCTGTAGAAAAGGGTGTGACTCAGGTCGTATTTGATCGATGTGGATACAAGTATCATGGCCGTGTCAAAGCCTTGGCTGAGGCAGCTAGATCGTCGGGATTGAAATTCTGAATCTAAGGAAAATATGATAAAAGAACAGGTAGAAGTCAGAGAAGAATTAAGCGAGAGGGTGGTCTCCGTAAACCGCGTTGCCAAGGTGGTTAAGGGAGGGAAGCATCTGAGGTTTAGGGCTCTGGTAGCGGCTGGTGATGGCAATGGGCGGGTAGGTATTGGCTTAGGCAAAGCGAATGAGGTCGCCCAGGCGATTCAGAAGGCTGGCACTGTTGCTAGGAAGAATATGGTTACCATTCCACTGGCAGGGACAACGATTCCGCATGAGATCAGGGTTAAGTATGGAGCTGCCGATGTCCTACTCAAACCAGCGAGACCAGGGGCAGGTGTTATTGCGGGCGGCAGCATGCGTGCAGTGATCGAGGTGGCTGGAGTGAAGGACATCTTGGCAAAGTCTTTAGGTAGCTCCAACTCAATCAATGTAGTGAAGGCAACAATGATTGCCCTGAGTCGATTGAGGGAGCCCGGGAAAGTGTTGGCAGAGCGGAAGGCATCGAGTGCGAAAGGGTAAAGATGACGGTGGGTAAACTACATATTACCTGGTTCAAGAGTGATATTGGCTACCCCAGGGATCAAAGGGCGACTCTCAAAGCCCTGGGGTTCCATCGTTTGCATCAGAGTGTAAAACACGATGATTCTCCCTCGATGCGTGGTATGGTTACCAAAGTAAAACATCTGGTTAAAGTGGAAGAGGTGGAGGAGTAGTGGTTAGGCAGAATGAGCTAGCACCTTCACCTGGTTCAAGACGTAAGAGAAAGCGTGTTGGCCGCGGATTGGGCAGTGGCCACGGTAGATATTCAGGGAAAGGCGCAAAGGGACAGAAAGCGCGCAGTGGGCCTGGTATCCACCCATACTTTGAAGGTGGGCAACTCCCTTTAGTGAAGCGTTTACCTGGTAAGCGTGGTTTCACCAATATATTTAAGACTGAATACTCTGTTGTTAATGTAGGCAAGCTCAACATTTTTGAGCCTGAGAGTGTGGTAGGGCGTCTTGAATTGGTAAGAGCTAGACTGATCAAATCGGCCAACAGACCACTAAAGATCTTGGGTGGTGGTGATCTGGATCGTGCTCTTGTGGTAAGGGCTGATAGGGTCTCGACTGCTGCAAAAGAGAAGATTGAGGCAGCAGGTGGGAGAGTGGAGGCAGGAAGTGCAACAGAGGCAGGCTAGACCGCGTCTCATCCAGGCAATGATAGACGCTTTCAGCTTGCCTGACCTGAGGCGTAGGCTTCTCTTTACCTTGGGTGTTCTGATAGTCTTCCGTTTCTTGGCCCATATTCCGGTTCCTGGGGTTGACCAGGCAGCTCTGGATAAGGCTTTCGAGAGTAACCAGCTTCTAGGGATGCTTGACCTATTCAGCGGCGGGGCAATGCGCAACTTCAGCATTGTTGCCATGGGAGTCTATCCCTACATCACCGCAACTATTGTTATGCAGCTTTTGCAGCCAGTTATCCCGCAGTTACGGAATCTTGCCATGGAGGGGGAATCGGGAAGAAATAAGATAAACACGTATACCCATTGGTTGGCAGTGCCTCTGGCCGGTCTGCAGGGCTACAGTCAGTTTGTGCTGTTAAGCCGAAATGGCAGTATTGCTCAGACAAGTACCCTGAGTATAGCTGCGATAATCCTGTCTATGATGGCGGGCACTATGTTCTTGGTATGGTTAGGTGAGCTCATTACCGAACGGGGCATAGGGAATGGCGTTTCCATAATAATCTTTGCTGGTATTGTGGCTGGTTTGCCAAACATGTTTGCTCAAGGTGGGTTGGTGTGGCGTGATAATATACCAGGAATCATCGCCTTTTTTGTCCTGTGGCTGGCTGCCGTGGTAATGATTGTCATGTTCACCGAAGCAGCTCGCCGTATACCCGTGCATTACTCCCGGAGTGTCTTTCGGGGTAGAAGGATGTATCGACAGTCTGGTTCTACCCACATCCCCTTGCGGGTGAACTCGGCAGGGATGATACCTCTCATTTTTGCCATGTCTTTGGTGATTTTGCCTGCAACCGTAGCCTCCTATTTTCACGGTGGTGCAGCCACATTCCTTCAGAACTGGGCTAGCCATTGGAGTTACTGGTTAGTTTATGGCTTGCTTGTCATTGCCTTCTCCTTCTTCTATACTATGGTCGTATTTGAACAGATGAACCTGGCCGAAACCTTACAGAAACAGGGTGGTTTTGTACCCGGGATTCGACCTGGCCAGGCTACTTCAACCTATTTGAGCCAGGTGATGAACCGCCTTACATGGGCGGGGGCACTCTTTCTGGCTCTGGTGGCAGTGTTGCCATTTATTGCCGGAAAGGCGACTGGTATTCAGGTGGTGGCACTTTCCAGCACTGGCTTGCTGATTATGGTTGGAGTGGCTCTGGACACGATGAAGCAACTAGAGGCGCAACTCCTGATGCGCCGCTACGAAGGTTTTCTAAAGTGATTCAAGGGGGAAAGATGCGACTTATTCTCTTAG
The DNA here is from genome assembly GCA_026389585.1 of Chloroflexota bacterium. Taxonomy (NCBI): domain Bacteria; kingdom Bacillati; phylum Chloroflexota; species Chloroflexota bacterium. The sequence goes on from JAPLHP010000087.1 coordinate 25,623, forward strand.
GCGCTCCAGGTTCAGGCAAGGGGACTCAGGCAGAGAAACTTTGCCAATTTACCGGGATAGCGCATGTATCTTCAGGTGATCTCTTCCGCCAGGCTGAAAAGGAAGGTACGGAACTTGGGAAATTGGCCAAATCATATATGGAGAAAGGCTTGCTTGTTCCTGATGAGGTGGTCATAAAGATGGTATTGGAGCGCATCTCTGGAAACAAGAAGGGTTTCATCCTGGATGGTTTCCCTAGAACAATTGAGCAGGCAGAGGCGTTAGACAAGGCATTGGGAAAGGATGGCGTAGACAAGGCAATCTACATTGAGGTTTCCCGAGATGAGCTTCTCAGGCGTCTCAGCGGACGGTGGCTTTGCCGCAAGTGCCAGAAGCCATACCACCTGGTATCTTCGCCACCGAAGGTGGTCGGCAAGTGTGATGTCTGTGGTGGTGAGCTTTATCAGCGCCCTGATGACACCAGGGAAACGGCGGAGAAAAGGTTGGAGGTGTACGTTAAGCAGACTGCACCCCTTGTTGGTTACTACCGCAACAAGAAGAAGTTACTGCAAGTAGAGGGGGAGAGGCCCATAGAAGAAGTGAGCAAGGATTTGTTGACCGAGCTCGGCTGGAGAGGGGATGGGCATAATCGTTAAGTCTTCTGATGAAATTTCCATTATGAGAGAAGCTGGGGAAATTGTGGCTAAAGTACTACAAAAACTGGCTAGTGAGGTTAGACCGGGAGTGAGAACCAGGGAGTTGGATCATACTTGTGCTAAAGAGTTAGCCAGGTACGAAGCCCGGTCTTCTTTCAAGGGATATCGGGGTTTCCCTGCTCATATATGTACGTCAGTCAATAATGAGGTGGTTCATGGCATCCCTGGAGATCGAATACTCTGTGAAGGAGACATAATATCTCTGGATGCTGGCGTGATCTTCAAGGGTTTCCAGGGAGATGCTGCCATTACCGTTGGCGTAGGCGAGATTAGTGAAGAGGCTAGGAGGCTTTTGGATGTCACTCAGAGTGCTCTCCTGGCTGGCATTGCTGCAGCCAGGAACAAGGCACGCTTGGGAGATGTATCTACAGCCATTCAGCATTATGTAGAAACTAGAGGATTTTCAGTGGTAAGAGAATATACTGGACACGGTATTGGTCGAGCAATGCATGAGGAACCTCAAATACCCAACTTTGGGGAGGCAGGTCAAGGCCCCTTGCTTCGAGAAGGGATGACATTAGCTATTGAACCAATGGTCAATGCTGGTGGATGGGGTACTCGGGTCAGTGATGACCAGTGGACAGTTGTTACTGCTGATGGCAGGCTTTCAGCGCACTTTGAGCATACTATTGCTATTACTAACGGCGCTCCGGAGATTCTCACCGCGGTTTAGATAGGAATCATGCCTAAGAAGGAAAGGATAGAGGTTGAAGGCAAGGTTATGGAGGTTTTGCCCAATGCTATGTTTCGTGTTGAGCTAGCCGGGGGACACAGAGTACTGGCTCACATCTCTGGTAAGATGAGGAAACACTTTATCAAGATTCTGCCAGGTGATACTGTGCGGGTAGAGCTTTCACCCTATGATTTGACTCGGGGCAGGGTTATCTACCGTTTTAAGTAAGTTGTCTTGGAGATAGTTACATGAAAGTCAGTGCTTCAGTTAAGTGTCGCTGCAGTAAATGTAAAGTGGTAAAACGTAAGGGTGCGGTAAGAATTATTTGCTCCAACCCCAAGCATAAACAGAGGCAAGGATAGAGCGGAGGTTTGAGTGGCACGTATAGCAGGTGTTGATATCCCCAATGACAAGAGAATAGAGATTGGGCTGTGCTACATCTACGGAATTGGCAAAGCTTTGAGCAAGAAGATTCTTGCTCAAACTGGTGTTAGTCCTGATAGGAAGGCAAAAGATTTGGCTGAAGAAGAAATTGCCCGCCTTCGTGATAATATTGAGAAGAAACAAAAGGTGGAGGGGGAATTAAAGAAAGAGGTAAGTCTTAATATTGGCCGACTCACAGAGATTGGTTGCTATCGGGGTCTCAGACACCGTCGTAGGCTACCTGTTCGGGGACAGCGTACCAAGACCAATGCGCGAACTAAGCGTGGACCTCGCCAGACTGTAGCTGGCAGAGGCAGACGCCGTGGCACTGCGAAGAAATAGGACTTGAAACACGAGATCGTGGAACGAAGAGGAGTTGTTTATGGCTAAGAAGAAGGAAAAGAAGTCTATCCCTCAAGGGAGAGCTTATATTCATTCGACGTTCAATAATGTTATTGTCACGCTTACTGACCCCGCAGGGAATGTCATTTCGTGGGGAAGCGCAGGTACTGCTGGTTTTAAAGGGTCCCGCAAAGGCACTCCTTTTGCTGCACAGTTGGCGGCTGAAGGGGCGGCAAAGCGGGCTAAGGAGCATGGATTGCGTCAGGTCGAGGTTTATGTGAGAGGGCCAGGTGGTGGCCGTGAGGCTGCTATTCGTTCCCTTCAGATTGCTGGACTTAATGTCACTGGGATTAGGGATGTGACCCCTATTCCACATAATGGTTGTCGACCCCCGAAAAGAAGGAGGGTTTAGAGGATAATGGCGCGGTATACCGGGTCTTCCTGTCGGCTATGTCGTCGAGTAGGTGAGAAACTGATGCTGAAAGGCGAGCGATGTGGTACTCCTAAGTGCTCTATAGAGAGAAATCCAGGTACCCCTGGACAACATACCGGGGGTCGCCCCCGCAAACTGTCGGAGTATGGAGTTAGACTCAAGGAGAAACAAAAAGCCAGATATACTTATGGAGTGCTCGAACGGCAGTTTCGTCGGATGTTTGCTGATGCCGAAAGAGCCCCAGGAATGACTGGTGAGACCTTAGTACAATTGCTGGAAAGGCGCTTGGATAATACGGTCTACCGTTTGGGCCTGGGCGAATCTCGAAATCAGGCTCGGCAGTTGGTGCAGCATGGTCACATAAAGGTTAATGGACGTAAAGTGGATATCCCGTCATTCGTGGTAAAACCGGGTGATGTTATCACTTGGAGAGAGAAGACTATTAATAAAGATCCCTACAACAGGGCTATGCAGGGAATCGATTCCAAAGTTATTCCGAGTTGGCTAAGTGTAGATAAGAAAGACCTTTCTTGTCGAGTATTGAGTCTTCCCTCCAATGATGAAATTGCTGCCAAATTTGATCTGAAGATGATTGTCGAGCATTACTCTCGATAGCTTTGGAAGGAGGCCTGTAGCTTTGTCTCACCTTGTGACTCCTAAAGTAGAGTGCGTGGAAAGTAAGGGTAATTATGGGCGTTTTGCCGCGGAGCCATTGGAAAGGGGCTTTGGCACTACTTTGGGCAATACTTTGCGGCGGGTTTTGCTCGGTTCTCTCTTGGGTGCAGCAGTAACTTGGGTAAAAATAGAGGGAATAGAGCATGAATTCTCCACTATTCCTCATGTAAAAGAGGATGTTACCGAATTCCTGCTGAACGTCAAGACTCTACGTCTGCGTTCTATGACCAAGCAAGATGGGAAGCTGTTGCTTGAAGTGAATGGTGAAAGGACTATTCATGCTGCAGACATCAGACCATCCGCGGATTTTGAGGTTACAAACCCAGAGCTTTACCTAGCCACTTTAGATTCGGCTGAGGCTAGTCTTTCTGTTGAATTCAATGTGAAGCAGGGAAAGGGTTATGTGTCAGCGACTACTCATGGGACTGGTCTGCCTATAGGTACGATCCCTGTGGATGCTATCTTTACTCCAGTCCAAAAAGTCAATTATCTTGTTGAGCCAGTTCGTACCGGCGAAAATACTGGATACGAGAAACTCATCATTGATGTGTGGACTGATGGCACTATTACAGCGGTAGAGGCTCTCAGTCAGAGTGCCCAGATACTGAGGGAGCAACTATCTCCCTTCACTCCTCTCGTCCTGGCTTCCACTGGGGCGATGGAGCAGGCTGCGGTTGGCGTGTCATCTGAGGAATATGAGCTACCATTGGAGCGACTTGGGCTGTCACCTCGTGTCTTCAATTGTTTGAGAAGAAACAAGATTAGCAAATTAGGAGAATTGTTGGAGAAGAGTGAGCGGGATCTTCTCCAACTAAAGAAGTTTGGGCGAAAGTCTCTGGATGAATTGAAACAGGATCTTGAGGGAAGGGGCTTGGCTCTGAGATTGGAAGAGGAAGATGAGGCATAGAGTAGCTGGGCGAAGGTTTTCCAGGCGCAGCGGCCCTAGAATGGCGTTGTTCCATAACTTGATCTCTGAGCTATTGCGGCATGAGAGGATCGTTACTACTGAGGCAAAGGCGAAAGAAGTTCGAGGTATGGCGGATAAGGTTATTAGCCTGGGTAAAGCAGGGAGCCTTCATGCTCGGCGACAGGCGTTGACTGTGGTGAGCGATAGGAAAGTGGTGGATAAGGTTTTTGATGAGCTTGCTTCGAGATACGCTAGTCGTAGTGGCGGGTACACTCGTGTCCTCAAGTTGGGACCCCGCCCAGGTGATTGCGCACCCATGGCAATACTTGAACTAGTGAAGTAGGATCGATTGGGGAGTCGTATATTCAGGGTCCAGAAACTGCAACAAGAATTGTATTGATTATGGAATACGAAGGCACCAGATACCATGGTTCCCAGTATCAGGTTAACGCCCTCACTATTCAAGGAGAGGCGGAAGATGCGTTGCGTAGAATCACTGGTGAGGAAATTCGCATTTCTTTTGCCAGTCGCACCGATGCCGGCGTTCATGCCAGAGGACAGGTGGCAAGCTTTAAGACCAGGTCGAACTTCCCTCATAAGACTTGGGTCGAAGCGCTAAATTTTCATCTCCCTAAGGATATTTCTATTAGAGCTGCTTATGAGGCAGGTGTTGATTTTGATGTTCGGCGCGATGCAATATGCCGCAATTATCGCTATTCTATTCTGAATAGATCTACTCCATCTCCATTTTGGCGAGGTTTCAGTTACCTTATTGCTCGACCACTGGACATTGAGGCTATGAATGATGCCTGTCAGGCACTCATTGGAGAGCATGATTTTGCCCCCTTTGCTCAGGTGACGGATGGCCGTCAAACCCATCGCCGCGTGTCCAAGGCTGAGGTGAGTAAGAAGGAAGACCTGGTGATGTTTGACATCGAAGCAAACTCCTTCTTGCCGCATCAGGTGCGCAATACAGTGGGAGGGCTAGCCAATGTGGGTTTGGGGAGGATGACAGTTAACTCATTTAGGGAGATGGCTTGCTCCAAGCAGGCAGGGGTCATAGGCCCCACCGCGCCAGCCCGGGGTTTGTGTCTGCTGGAAGTCAAGTATGATAACTTTCCCCCCTGTTGAGGAGAGATGATGACTTATGATGATGACTTATAGTGTAAAGAGTTCTGATGTCAAGCGTCGGTGGTGGGTTGTTGATGCCTCGGGAAGAACCTTGGGCAGACTGGCTACCGAGGTTGCTCGTTTGCTTCAGGGAAAAGAAAAACCCATGTATTCCCGCTACCTTGATAATGGGGATTTTGTGGTAGTCATAAATGCAGCTAAAGTTCGTGTAACGGGCAAGAAGGCTGAGAAGAAGGTCTATTATTGGCATACTCACTATCCTGGAGGACTGCGTAGCTCTACGTTTGCCAAGATGATAGATGCGCATCCTACCCGTCCTGTTGAGCATGCAGTAAGGGGGATGCTTCCCCATAACAGCTATGGTCGTGCTATGGCAAGAAGGCTCAAAGTCTATGCTGGAGATACTCACCCACACCAGGCTCAAGTGAAAGCTCAGAGGGAGGAGGGGCAAAGTGGCTGACCCAGCTTATTTCTACGGAACAGGCAAAAGAAAGACCGCTATCGCTCGGGTAAAGTTGGTAGCTGGAAATGGCAATATCGTCATCAACAGTAGGCCTTTGCAGGAACTGTTCCCAGATACTGCTCTTCAGACTGTGATGCAACAACCCTTTAAGGCTACAGGCACTGTGGGTAAGTTCAATGTGATAGCAAAGGTCGAGGGAGGGGGAATTTCAGGACAGGCTGCAGCCATTCGCCATGGTATTGCCCGTGCTCTATTAAAATCTGATGAGGCACTGAGGACGGTGTTGCGCCAGCATGGATTGCTTACTAGGGATGCAAGGATAAAGGAGCGCAAGAAGTACGGACTGAAGCGTGCCCGTAAGGCTCCTCAGTATACCAAGAGATAGGCTCTCCCTTGAATGATGTTTCTCTTGGGTAGCTTATAGGCCATCTAAAGATTCTCTTTAGTACAGTAGATAATACCTCCCTATAGCCAAAGAATAAGCTATAGGGAGGTATTATGTTTTCCCGCTATCTTGATCTTGCGTAGCGGGTTTTGCGGGTGGGGAAACTGTGTGGCTGGCCCTATTTAAGTCTGCGAAGGCGTTGGGTAACCCTCTCAAAAGTCGGCAAGGCGGGATTTCAGGTAGTCTATGGAGACTACCTGTGTAGGGTCAACACCATTCAACATGGCCAGGTAGAAGCTAACATAATCTCCATAAAGAACCAGACTCATCATTTGAGCCAGGCGGCTTTTCCCTGTTGCTTCCAACACCTTGTATCTGACTGATGCCTTGTTGAGGATTTCAGTGGTGAGTTGGTAACGAATTGAGACACGCGGATGAAGCAATGATGAGTGTAGTAGTACTACCAGAATTCTATCTCTCAATTCGGGAGGTAATTGATATCCTACTACAGCATTATGATTTAGCTCTGGGAAGATCTCGTGAAAGGCCCAGGTTTTGCTATTCTCGTTAAGCTGACTCTTCCAACGCTGAGCGACTTCTGCGAGTAGCTCAGCCCCGTAGATCACTGCCAATCGACCATAGAGGTCTTTCGCCAGTTGTTTGGCCTCATTGGAGACGGAGGGCACCTTCTCGGCAATTCTTGTAGAGAGCTCTTCCAAGACCTGCAGTGCTTCCTCAAAATCGTTTGACTTATCTTTGATTAAACCGAGAGTGTGAAAGATGCCCAGCAGGGAAACGAAACTATTAGGAAAAGCGGCTCGGGGAGGGGCTTTGTAGTCGATAAATAAGATAGGTATCCCACTCCTTTCGGCTAACACTCCCAGCTTCCCACCAGTGGTGATCACAACTTTCTTAGACGGAGTTTGCAGGGATTCGGCAAAGGAAGAAAGGGTTTCCTCAGTATTCCCCGAGTAGCTTGAGAAAATGAGGAGAGTGTTCCTATTCACAAATGGGGGTAAACCATAATCCCGGTGTACCCAAACTGGCAGATGATTTTCCAGGATAGCGAGACGGCGTATCAACTCGCCGCCTATGGCCGAGCCACCCATGCCTGAGATAATGACTCTATCAACCTTGTTGTAGTCTTGAGGTAGTTTTAGTTTTAGTGAGTTGTACCATGCTCGCTGACATTGTTCGGGAAATTCATGAAGGTGTTGAAGCATACCTGAGGGGTCGAGTTGTTTGTAGATATGGGGGCTATCCAGTTCACTCATGTCCTATACCCCCAACATATTCCTTCCTTCAGTGACCAATTGCTTTGCTCTTTCCAGGCTGCCGGCCTCGGCATAGATGCGGAGAATAGGCTCTGTTCCAGAGAGGCGGATCAGTAGCCAGGAGCCGTCTGCCAGCGAGAAGTGGAACCCATCAATAGTATTGACTTTAACTACTTCGCTGTGGGCAATCTGTGATGGTATCTTGCTTTTGAGGCTGTCGATGATTCTCTCACGCTCGGCAGGGGGAAACTCCAGGTCGGTACGCTGATAGTGATGCGGTCCGACTTTGCTGTACAGATACTCTATGAGTTGTGATGGCGTCTTCTTAAGCTTACTCATCAGGTCGAGAAAGTAGAGGCCAGCAAGGATGCCATCGCGCTCAGGTAAGTGGCCTCTGAAACCAAAGCCGCTGCTTTCTTCACCTCCAATAAGGGCATTGACGCTGATCATCTTTGGGGCTACATATTTGAAGCCTACCCGCGTTTCGTAAACTGGCACGTTATAAATCTTGCCCAATTTATACAGCATGCTGCTAGTGGTCAGTGTCTTGATGATGGGGCCGCGCTCACCACGTACCTCCAATAGGTAGAGAGCAAGAAGGGCAAATATTTGTAAAGGGGTGAGCGGGTTTCCTTTCTCGTCCACAACACCGATGCGGTCAGCATCACCATCTGTGGCCAATCCCACATCTGCTGCACTCTCCCTCACTAGAGTGGAGAGTTTTGTTAGATGTCTGGCAATGGGTTCGGGTTGAATGCCGGGGAAGATAGGGTTCCGTTCCCCGTTAATCTCGGTTAGTACGGTTTTGTCACCCTGAAGAAATTTTCTGAAGCAGCCGGTTCCTGCTCCAAACATGGAGTCTACCACTATCTTCAGGCCAGCTTGGCGTAGATTTTGCAGATCAATAAGCTGAGCCACGTGGTCATAATAGGCTGGCGCTAGATCAGAATACTCGATGAGCCCCTTTGCAATTCCATCGTCTAAGGCTAAGCGTTTGACCTTGTCTTGGGCGATGATTTGTGGCAGACGGGATTCTATGTTAGCTTCGACGTCAGTTGGTGCGCTAGCTCCGTCCTCGGACTTTATTTTAAAACCGTTCCACTGGGCTGGATTATGACTGGCGGTGATGATTATTGCGCCGGCGGCTTTATGGTCTCGAATGCCGTGGCTTACTATCGGCGTGGGAGTAGCTTGGGGACAAAGGTATACCTTGATATTGTTAGCAGCCACCACCTCAGCGGCTGCTGCAGCGAAGTTTTCAGAAGCAAAGCGGGTATCATAGCCTATGACCAAGCCTCTGGAGGCCAGCCCTTCATCCTGGAGGTATTCAGCTAGACTCTGGGCACAGCGTCTAACGTTATCAAAAGTGAAGTCTTCGGCGATGATACCGCGCCAACCATCGGTGCCGAACTTGATTACAGGTCTCATATAGTATTCAGAGCTTACCGAACACCATCGGGCTTGCTTGTCAGGCTAGCTCCTTTGGTTGTTTCTGGAGTGGGCTGGTTGCGTTGGCTAGTTCAGCATCGGCCTGAAGCAGTGCTACCTTGTCTGTTTTCTCCCAGGGGAGATCGAGGTCATCGCGACCAAAGTGCCCATAGGCGGCTGTTTGCTTGTATATTGGGCGGCGTAGCCTTAGTGATTCGATAATGCCGCCGGGGCGAAAATCAAAGTGCTTCCTTATCAGGCTGATGATAATTTCCTCATCTATCTTGGCGGTACCGAAGGTTTCGATGGATATGGATATTGGGTGGGCTATTCCGATGGCATAGGAAATTTGAAGTTCGAGGCGGTCAGCAAGCCCGGCGGCAACAACGTTCTTTGCTGCATAGCGGGCGGCATAAGCTGCCGAACGGTCTACTTTAGTGGGGTCTTTCCCTGAGAAAGAGCCACCACCATGCCTGGCAATACCTCCGTAGGTATCAACCAATATCTTACGTCCCGTGAGGCCGGTGTCTCCCATCGGGCCTCCAATCACAAATCGCCCAGTGGCATTGATGTAGTATTTGGTCTTCTTATCCAGAAGGTGGTGAGGTATTACCTTTCTTATTACCGCCTCTTGAATGTCTCGATGGATGACATCGTTGCTAACTGTCTCGCTGTGCTGAGCAGCGATAATCACAGCTTCTACTCGTTTAGGAACACCGTGGCTGTACTCGATGGTTACTTGGGACTTTCCGTCAGGGCGTAGATAGGAGAGTGTCCCATCCTTTCTTACTTCAGCCAAGCGTTTGCAGAGTTTATGAGCCAGCGAGATAGGCAGTGGCATGAGCTCAGGGGTTTCGTTGCAGGCGAAGCCTATCATCATCCCTTGGTCGCCCGCACCCAGTGTTTCTTTCTCGTTTATATTGTTTGCCTTCTCTCGTGCTTCTATCGAGTGGTTCACTCCCATCGCGATGTCTGAAGATTGCTCCTTGACGGAGGTGATGACGCCACAGGTTTCGCCATCGAACCCATATTTGGCGCGGGTGTAGCCTATTTCCAAAACAGTATCCCTGGCGATCCGGGGTATCTCAACATAGCAGTTAGTCGTGATCTCCCCTGTTACAATAATCAGTCCGGTGGTAGTCATAACCTCACAGGCCACTCGGGCCATAGGGTCTTTAGCCAGAATAGCATCCAGAACGGCATCAGATATCAGGTCGCAAATCTTGTCCGGGTGTCCTTCCGTAACCGACTCGGATGTGAGCAGGTATGAAGGGGACTTCGTGAAGTTCAACGTCATTATTCTTTTTCTCCTTTAATTGAACAGGCGGATGGAATTCAAGTTCCCATTTCCCAACTCTCTAGGTATTGTCTCTGTTCGAGTGTTAGTTTGTCAATTGCGGTTCCCATTGAGCGGAGTTTTAGTCTACCTACCTCTTGGTCTATCTCCTTGGGCACGGGGTAAACCCCGGGGGAGTTTTGCTTCTTGAGGTTGAACATATACTCGGCGCAGAATGCCTGATTTGCGAAGCTCATGTCCATTACACTGGCCGGATGTCCCTCGGCCGCGGCGAGATTAATTAACCTGCCTTCGGCCAAAAGAAAAAGGTGTCTTCCGTCTTGTAAGGTGTACTCCTCAACAAAGGGGCGTAATACTCTTTTCTTGGTTGATAGGCTTTCTAGCGCAGGAATATTGATCTCCACATTGAAATGGCCGCTATTTGCCAGGATGGCGCCGTCTTTCATAGCCAGGAGGTGAGGTTTATCTATAGCTTTCAGCCCACCGGTAATGGTGATGAAAATATCGCCGATTTTAGCTGCCTTGAGAAGCGGCATCACCTGGTATCCATCCATAACGGCTTCAAGGGCAGGGATAGAGTTGACCTCAGTCACTATCACCTGTGCCCCCAAGCCCCGGGCGCGCATGGCTATTCCCCGTCCGCACCATCCATATCCACAGACCACCACATTCTTCCCGGCCCAAAGAATATTGGTGGCTCTGGTGATGCCGTCAATGGTGCTCTGGCCGGTGCCGTAGCGATTATCAAAGAAGTGCTTGGTCTCCGCATCATTTACAGCAATAATCGGATACTTTAGCTTTCCATGTTCTGCCATGCTGCGCAGCCTAACGAGGCCAGTAGTGGTCTCCTCCATACCTCCGATGATATTCACAGCCATGGTGCTTTTGCCTTTGTGTAAGGCAGTCACTAAATCAGCACCATCGTCGATGGTGATGTGAGGTTTTTGGGCTAGAGCGGCGTTAATGTGTCTGTAGTAAGTTTTGCTGTCCTCCCCTTTTATGGCGTAGACCGGTATTCCATACTCAAGCATAGCAGCAGCTACATCATCTTGAGTGCTCAGGGGATTGGAGGCACAAAATGCCAGGTCAGCGCCACCAGCCTTAAGGGTCAGAGCCAGGTTGGCGGTCTCGGTGGTGATGTGCAAGCAGCCAGAGATTCTGGCTCCTTTAAGGGGTTTCTCCCTGGCGAATCTCTCCCTTATCAACTGCAGCACTGGCATCTCTCGTGCTGCCCATTCAATGCGCAGCTTGCCTTGTGGGGCGAGGGAATGGTCTCTTACATCGCCCTGGCTGACTGCTTTTCGGTTCATGTAATTCTCCTTTCTCTGTTGTACCAATTTTGAATTTATCTCTTTTCTATAGTTGTGAGGGGGCAATCTTCGGGGTGAGTCTTTTTTTGGTATCAACAATCATGGTGGATTATATCAAGATTGGGGTATAAATGCTTCGATGCTTCAAATCTTGTCATATGCAAGTACGGACTATGAGTCAATCAAGCCCTCCCGTAGCCACTCTAGTAATTCTTCCGTGATTTGCGGGCGGTTTGCTCTTGATACCTGAAGTATCTTAACCCTGGAATCCTGCTTGATCTGGTCGGCCCAGGGGTGAGATTGAAGCATAATGGTGCCCAGCAGTCTCTTCCCGCTATCCAGAGCTTCCAGTATTGCCTCTCGGAAGGCAGGAGAGAATAGCTCCATCTTCCCGATCTCATCGACGACTATTATCTCGCAGTTATCAATTGCCTGTCGCAGAGCACGAACGCCAACCTTATTGAGGTTACTGGTGTCAACCCCGTACTTGCCCACTCGTTGTGGGCTACGAATGTTAACATGAGCGAGAACTGCGCTTGATCCATCTAAGGTGACTATTTCAAAACCCTGCCGTATCCCCTGATGGCGTATTTCCTGAGTGTAAAAACCTCCGGCTCTTTCCTTCACCATGGCGATTGCCTGCCTGATGATGGTGGTTTTGCCTGTGCCAGGAGCGCCACTGAGAAAGAGGGCCTGCCTCACGAGGTTGATTCTTTCTTCGACTTCTTGGTGAAGGCTCTTATGAATCGGGCGATAGAGCGGTCATAGGTTCTCTCGAGTTCAGGTGGGGAAAGACATCCCGGCAATTCATCAAGAGCACGGTGGTAGGATATACACTCACAGCATTTGCCTTTTCTGGTACAAGGATAGTAAGTGCAGGTACATGCTGCTTTGTTTACGTCAATGCTGCAATCCATATTGATAGTTTCCTTCGTAAAACCGGATCAGGTTTATGGGAGATACCTGGTTCTTCGATTGCCCCGCTATATTATATAGCGTTGCCGCACTTTGTTGGAGAGCTGCACCAGGTATTCCAAGGCCTGCTCGGCTGCTTCCGGTAGGAGGGATGCCAGACCACATGATGGGGTGATCAGGCCCTGTTCCACCAGTTGTCTGAACTGGATGTCTTTTGTGGCAAGGGGTGACATTGCCTCTTCCAGACGGTCCTTGATGCTGGCTATGCTCTCCTTAGCCAAGGTTTCTTCATCGTTGGGGACAATGCCCCAGGAGATACTGCCTCCCCGTCTTAGGAAAGAGTGTACTTCAGCGGGGTATGTGCTGAGGGCATTGGGGTAGTTGTAAGCATCAAAGCTCAGGACATTGATAGGAAGACTAAGCACCAGAGGCCAGTCTGTGTTACCGCAACAGTGTATCCCCTTGAGGCCGCTGATACCAGCCAGTGTTTCCTCCAGCAGGCTGAGCACTTTCTCTGATGGCAGAGAAACAAAGGCAGAGCCAAGAGAGGTCAGATAGGGTTCGTCAACAAAAACAATGGTGTTGGGCGAAATCTGGCGCAGGGCTCTTTCCTGCCAGGAGGCTTTGAGCCGCAAGTGTCTGGCTATAGCCTCTGCCAGGGTCTCGTCATAGATGACAGGGCGTGTCCCGTCGGTAACGGAGAGTCCCTGGCTTATAGGGCCGGTCACCTGGCCCTTAATGGCAAGGGGAGTCCCTGTGCCTGAAGCGAGGAAGGCGTGAAGGCCTGCCGCGTAATCAGAGCTGATGGCATAGTGTGTTATGTCATTGTTGAGATAAGCTGTGTATAGTTGTCCCAAGCCCAGGTCCAGATCCTGGGATTGGTCGATATAGATACGTGTATCGCCTACGGTTATTCCTGGAAAACCTTCACTGAACTGGGCATACATGTTTTCTTTGGGGGAGCGCTTGGGCAGTTGTGGCCAAGCGGGAATAGCAGTGAGGTACCGGTGGATCAGGCGACATGCCTTCTGCGGATCAGTATGGGGCATACTGCCGATAACGGTGGGTAAACAACCGAACTCAAGCTTTGCTGACATCAGATCTCTGCTACTTTACATATTTCCCTATGAGCAGGGCCAGTTCCTTCTTCATGTGAACCGGAATATGCTCGGGTGCGGTGATTATAGCATCCTTCAGGGCGTTAGCGCATTGACATTCTCGCTTGTCAGGAACGCGGCTGATAGCCATTTCCAGAATATTCTTGGCCATTTCTACGCTTCGTTGTAAATTGGCTACCACCATCTCTACGGTTACAGACTCTTCGCTTTGATGCCAGTTGTCGTAATCGGTGACGAAGGCAAGGGTGGCGTAACAGATTTCAGCTTCTCGGGCCAGTTTAGCCTCAGGAAGGGTGGTCATGCCGACAATGCTAGCTCCCCACGAACGGTAGAGGAATGATTCTGCCCTGGTGGAGAAGAGAGGGCCTTCGATGACGATGCAGGTGCCTCCTTTGTGAACTTTGGCCCCTGTTTTTTGAGCTGTTTCGTAGAGAACATGGCTTAGGTGTGGGCAGAATGGATCGGCGAAGCCAACGTGAGCCACCAACCCCTGCCCAAAGAAGGTATTCACCCTGCTCTTGGTGCGGTCAACGAGCTGGTCGGGAATAACCAGGTCCAGCGGATGAATATTCTCTTTCAGGCTTCCTACTGCGCTGATGGAGATTATCTGCTCGACGCCCAGAGATTTCAGGGCATATATATTGGCTCTTACCGGGAGATCAGTTGGGCTGATGCGATGTCCCTTGCCGTGCCTGGGAAGAAAGGCGATCCTCACTTCGTGCAAAGTACCTATGGTAATGATATCGCTTGGTTCACCAAAGGGGGTTTTCACTCTGGTTTCTTCGATATTGCTCATCCCTTCCATCTGGTAGAGCCCGCTGCCTCCGATGACGCCAATCTTAGCTTTGGCCACAGGTTCCTCCTTCTACGTCCAAAGTTGGTCCGGAAATATCTAGTTGCCGAAGAGTTTCGATAGACTGACTTGGTAAGGCTTCTTCACAATGCCCTTTTCGGTGATTATTGCCGAAACATAGCGGTGTGGTGTTACATCAAAGGCCGGATTGGCCACCTGCACTCCATCCGGGGCCACCAACACGCCCTGGATATGGGTAATCTCCTCTGGCCCTCGATTCTCGATAGGGATTTCTGCACCAGAGCGTAACCGTATGTCGATGGTTGTGGTGGGAGCAGCAACATAGAAGGGGATGGTATTCTCCTTGGCTAGAACTGCCAGAGTATAGGTACCTATTTTATTGGCTACATCCCCATTAGCGGCAATCCTGTCAGCGCCTACTATGACGCAGCTTACGTCTCCTCTGCTCATGAAATGGCCTGCCATAGAGTCGGTGATGAGGGTAACCGAGATATCCTCATGCATTAGCTCCCAGACAGTGAGGCGTGCCCCCTGAAGAAGGGGGCGGGTCTCAGTAGCGATAACATTGATTCTTTTCCCTTGTGCTTTTGCCGCCTTGATTACGCCGAGTGCTGTGCCATATCCTGCTGTAGCCAGTGCACCTGCATTACAGTGCGTTAGGATAGTGAATCCATCGCCTATGATTTCGGCGCCGAACCGAGAGATTTGCCTTGTGGCTTGTTTTTCACCGGTGTGAATTTTTTTTGCCTCAGCAATGAGGGCTGCCTTCATGCTGGTAATGTCCTTCTGTACCTGAGCTGCCGCCGTCATTCGCTCGATGGCGCGGAAAAGATTGACTGCGGTCGGTCTGGTGGAGGCTAATACTTCAGTGATGTGCCTTAATTCGGCGAGAAATCTATTCTTGCTGTTGGCCTCGATGGCCTGAGCTCCCAAGGCGATCCCGTAGGCAGCGGTGACGCCGATCATGGGGGCCCCGCGAACCTTCATACCTTTGATT
>JAPLHP010000088.1 GCA_026389585.1 Chloroflexota bacterium
CCTGCTCCTGGAGCCCTTAAAAGACGGCGGGACAGAAGCTCATGTCCCCGATGTTCGCAGAATGCTCTTGGGCGCCTACGGTGAGTTTGGATGGGATGCAACGACTGGGCGGCCAAGCCCGGAAACGCTGGAGAAGATGGGATTGTCGTTTTGCCTCTGAACCAGAATTGCCGTGGCTGGTTGTCAGTTTCGGCCTTCCAACTCAGGCCCGATTCGTGGACGATACATTGTCAGTACGGCCCCACTCTCTGGCCAACAACCCTCAAAGACTTCCCTCCGTCCACAACCCTTCCCCCTCGTCTCTGCCCTCTTTGACTCCGGTTTCCCCCTTCTTTGTCTTCGGCCTTCGTTTCCTCTGGTAGTCAAGGCTGAGAATCACCCAGTCCCGGCCCAGTTTCCTGCCCTTCACTTCACCACTGGCCAACAGGGCTCTGAGATACTGCTCAGACAGGCCCATTTTGACGGCAGCTTCCTGCACGCCGTACAAGGATTCAGCCATTTGCAGCAAGAATTATAAGCGTATGCGCTGTTAATTTCAAGAGTCCGGTAGGAATCTAAGCATAATCCCTAATCCGTGGATTCTCAAAGTGGCTGTCGCCCTGAGCACAGCCTGCAGGGACTCTGTCCGAAGTCGGGAACCGGAGTTTACTGGACAGACCTGAAGGTCTGTCCCTACTGTGCGTCGGGTCATCCTTCTGCGGAAGGACGACAGCCACCTGAAGGTCTATCCCTACCGAGGTGAGACCCTTCGCCTTCGCTCAGGGTGACATATGGCCCACCGTGTCATTGCGAGTCCTTCACTCTGGGAAGGATCCGCAGAAGGACGACGAAGCAATCTCTGCTATGAGCCACGAGCTATCAACCATGAGCCATGACTGTGTCATTCTGAGCGCAGCGAAGAATCTCGATTGTTACGCTGACTTGTGCAACCCAGGCACTGGTGAAGTACAGACCGTCTCTGACCGTCAATGCAGCCTGCAGCTTTACATTGGTCTCCGGGCTAACCCCGGCTCTATCCCACTAAAACGTCGTGCCGTAAGGGTTCGGCTGCATCTCCCGGAGCAATTCAATGGTTCTTTCAAAGAGCTTAGCTGTCAGTTCATTCAAGGTGTCAAGCTCTTTCTTTGAGAGACAGGAGGTGATATTGATAACAACTCTCTCACTCAGTAGACGCTTGAAGAGTTCCTCGCCCTTTTTGGCCAACGACACTCTGACCAGATTCTTCCTCTTTAAGTCATTGGTCTTCTTTATGAGACCCTGTTCTTCCATGCGGTTCAACAGCGCGGAAATGGTGTGAGGCTCTTTGTAGGTCAGGCGTGCCAATTTGGTTGGTGTCAGGGTCTCGCTGGCAGTCCCCAGGAAATACAGGACTGCCGCCTGAGGAAGTGTAATGCCTACTCGGGACAACTCCATCTCCCTGGCCCTTTCCAGAACAGTATGGGTCCTGAACAGCCGCACCCAGGTTTTCTCATTCTCGTTCATCTTCGTGAGATCTTTCGCCATATTCTCCTCCCAGCAAAACAACGCTTTGTGACATTCTACAACCGACAGGACGGCTCGGCAATCAAGACACCACGGTCAGGGGTGTTAGTGTTGTGCTAAATGGGAATTCTTCCAGGGGTGATACAACTCTCTCCAACCTCACCTCCGGCGTGCCACCATAGACACCAGACATCCCATATACCTGGACGAAGCAGCATTCGAGGGGAGGTTCAGTTGATAGCAGGAAGTCGCCCAGTACCTAGTAGGTATAGGGCAAAGGCAACTGCGCCCGGAGTTCTGTAAGCGCTGAAGTCCGCAGTTTTTCCAAATATACGCTCAGATTGGCGCGTTCTTCCAGGGACAGGTTGGTTACGATCTTGTTCACCACACCCGCCTTATTCTGCTGCTCGTAAGCCTTCTTGCCTTTTTGCGTCAATTCTACCCTTACCTGGTTCTTCCTCTTCAGGTCTCTGACCCTCTTCACCAAGCCTTGCTTCTCCATGCGGCTCAGCAGCCCGGATATGGTATGGGGCTCCCTGTACAGGTAACGCGACAGCATAGCAGGAGTTACTGGCTCATCAATGCTGCTCACCAGGAAGAGCACCCCGGCCTGAATCATGGAGATATCGATGCCATCCAATTCCCTTTCCCTGGCTCTCCACATTGCGTGGTGGGTCTGGTTCAGCAGTGTCCAGAGCTGACCTTCCTTTTCCCTGCTCGTTTTAGTTCCCATTCCTTCTTCCTCCCCCCTCTCTAATACATATCTTACCATAACTACTTGCCATAACTGCAAAAAGCCACTATTACTGCCCCCACCCCACTTTGGCCAAGGTTCCTCAAATCATTCTTCCGGGAAGGAAAACCATCCCAATATCGGACACCACAGTAACCCTTTTGTGACCCCTACCGGCCCGCCTGAGAAAGATCTGTGATTTTGATAGTACCGCAAGAGACACTGGTGTGAGATCACCTCTCTATACTAGTTGACAGAGGAAGGCAAATCAAAGGGCTATCCATCAGCAGAAGATAGAACGAACAACTGGTTCATCCTCTCCAGGGAAAAAGGAGGTCGCCATGGTAAACGATGTTGCGGGTGATATTAGAAGCGTGAGGGCTCTCATTCGAGATCTAGCAGATGCAGTCTGGTATGTCCGGCAGGAAGCTGCCTCAGCCCTTGGTGAAATAGGTGACCCGAGGGCCGTGGAACCTCTCATCGAGCTTTTGGAGGATGAAGACGAGGAGGTAAAAGAGGAAGCAGCATGGGCACTAGGAAAGATAGGTGACGCCAGGGCCGTGGAATCTCTCATCGAAGCTCTTCGGGACAAGGACAAAGATACCAGAGAGGAAGCAGCATGGGCACTAGGAAGAATACGCGATGTCAGGGCAATGGAACCCCTAGTCCGCACCTTGAGGGACGAAGATGAAGATGTCCGAGGGGAAGCAACATGGGCCCTCGGGAGAATAGGGGATACCAGGACAATGGAACTTCTCACCCAGGCCATGAACGACCCGTCCACCCATGTCAGAAAAGCTGCAGAAGAGGCTTTGAACAATATCAGGACAAAGAAACAGTAATCGGCAGCAAAAGCAGACCCATTCTTTGCTTGACTTAAGAATTCTGGGATAGAAAGGGAAACAATGCAGATATACTCTTGTAACCACTGCGGACTGAACTATGAGTCTATTTTCAACATATTTCTTCATATCTTTACCGATCATCTACACAAAGATATCGGCCTCAGCAAGGAAGAAGGCCGGGAGCTGCTGAAGAAAACGTACCTGTACGAGATAAGCTCCCCTACTTCCACCGTCTCCTTGAACTAAGAAAGCAAAGGGACGCAATAGTTCCGCTGCGTTCAAGCAGCAGGCACTATGCCCTAAGCGCCTGGTGGGCAAAACCCATAACCAGGTTATCCGGGGAGATCAAATCCCCCGGGTGAATCCTTAATCCGTGGACTACTTCGGGTTAATGTCATTCCCGTGCAAACGGGAATCCGGAGGGGGGCAGGGGGTATGGTACCACTTCTCCGGATTCCTGCTCCCCGTTTTCACGGGGACAAGCTTCGCAGGAATGACGTGGTCAGGTCTGGGACCTGACACCCACTGTGGGTCGTCCTTCCGCAGAAGGATGACACCCACTTTAGGATCCACGGATTGGAGTGATTCAGAGATAATCCGTATTTGATCAGCGGTTCTTATAGACGGGCTTACGCTTTTCCTTAAAGGCCTTCATGCCTTCCTTGGAATCCTCTGTGGCAAAGACAGGCCATCCGATCTCATCCTGTCTCTTGAGCGCCTCCGCTTCCGGCACCGACTCGTCAATCTCGCGTAGCGTGCGGGTGATTGCCCTTATGGAAATCGGGGCATTCTCACAGAGCTGATGCGCCATCTTCAATGCTTCCTCCAGGGCTTTCCCTTTGGGGACTACCCGATTGATAAGCCCCCACTGCAGTGCCTCCTGGGCACTGATGTGGCGTCCCAGAAGAAGAATCTCTGCCGCCAGACAGTAAGGGATCTGCCGGCGCAAGCGGATCGCAGAGGCCGACATGGGATAGAGCCCACGGGCGACCTCAGTCACGCCGAATTTGGCATCCTCTGCGCCGACACGTAGATCGGTACCCTGCAGGATCTCGGTACCACCCGCCACAGCATAACCCTCGATTGCCAGTATGATCGGTTTGTTGGGACGGCCCTCCCGCAGCAGTGCCTGCCAGTGCAGGTTGGGCACGTCTTTCATCAACCGCTGAATTTCCTCCGGGTCATCGCCCGGCCCCGGTCCTGATTTCAGGTCCATGCCAGCACAGAACGTATCCACTTTACCAGTCAGTACGGCACAATATAAATCGTCATTCTTGTCCAGAAGACGCCAGGCCTTATACATGCCGATCAGCATGGACGGGGTAAGCGCGTTTTTAACTTCCGGCCTATTGAGGGTGACGATCAAAACATGTCCTTCCCTTTCGACCGTGCAGTTCTTGGTGGTGATATCCAATTGTTCAGCCATGCTATCCTCCTTCTCTCAGCCTATGTCTTAGTATTTTGGGCAGAGCCCTGATGAATATTCAGCTGCCGAACTTGACCCTGGCCGGAAGGTCTTCCTCCAGAATAATCACAGCCTGATCCACCATCTCCTCCACGACCTGCCTGGCACTCTTCATCTCCTTGATAGCCCCACAAATCTGCCCGCAGGGGATGAAGTAATTCTCCGCCATCTTCGCCCGACCTATATAATCCTGCAGGCTCGTACAAAGCACAATCGGCAGCGGGAAGGGCAGTATGGGCCCTTCTTTTTCCCATTTCTCTATCAGTTTGGTGGTGAGAAGACGGCACGTCTTGCCGGTAAAGACACGTGTCACACGGGTGTCCTTCTCCGACGCCGCTATTATGCGATCTTTGGCGACTTGCTCTATACCGGCCTCATAGGTGCAGAGGAAGGCAGTACCACACCACACGCCACAGGCACCCAGAGCCAGGGACGCTACGAGACCACGGCCATCAACTATGCCGCCGGCAGCCACGACCAGGGTCGGGTCAACCGCATCCGCCACCAACCGTACGAGCGGCAGGGTGCCAACGTGTCCGGTGTGCCCCCCACCTTCATGACCTTGGGCCACAATGATATCCACTCCCGCCTCTGCTTCCTTACGGGCTTGGTTGACAGTTCCCACCAGGCCGACTACCTTCATGCCCCGGGCATGAGCTTCGGGGACCATAAAGGCCGGGCTACCCAGAGCAGCAGCAAAAACCGGCACTTTGTGCTCATAAACAACTTCAATCTGCTTCGGCGTCATGCCGGCGGCCCAGCCAGTCCCACCCTCCTTGCCAATCCTGGTACCCTCGGGCACCGGGATTCCCAATTCCTTGACCAGCCTGGAGGCATAGTTCACCGCTTCATCAGGGATGTAGTTTCTCAGTTCATCAATGGTGCCGGTGTCCACCATGTTGGTTGGAGCGATGGTATCCACACCGAAGGGCTTGCTGGTGAGCTTCTTGAGCTTCCTGATCTCAGCATCCAGTTCATCGGGTGTCAAGTTTATAGCACCGATAATGCCGAGGCCTCCAGCTTCGGAAACTGCTGCCGCGAGTTCTGCATTAGCAGCACCACCCATGCCAGCCAGCATGATGGGGTACTCAATATCAAGCACATCACATAGCTTTGTGTGAAGGACTTTCCGGGACATTCGCAACTCTCCTTTTGCTGCAACTTAGACCATGCAAATGGTTATCAGTGCAAAGCACATTTACATAAGCCCAGCCTGCTATCCAAAAAGACAGAGTTGACAGAACCTGATGACCTGTCAACTCTGTTGGCTTTTAGTCAGTCTATACCAGCGGCTTGAAGTACTTGATATCCAGTATGCTGCCCACCCGCTTCTCTTTGAAAACGGCCTTGACTCTCATTCCAATCTGTAACTCCTCAAGATCCACCTCACCCAGCATGTGCACCAGGCCCGTGCTAGCTCCGTCAAGTTGGATGATGCCGTAGATTATCGGTGGATCGACTGGCCGAACGCCGTTCTGCTGGCAGGCGACGGTGTAAGTCTGCAGTGTGCCCCTATCACTGACTTCCACAAATTGGTCAAGCTGGGCAAAGCAATACTTGCAGACAGACCTGGCCGGGACATAGACAAGATCACAGGCAGGGCACTTGGTCCCCATGATCTTCTTGTTATCTCTCAATTCAATAAGAAAACGGCTTCCCACTGCACCAGCAGTGTAGGTATTCGGAATATAAATCTTCCCGTGGTAGACAAAGACATCCAGATCCTTCAGCTTCTCAACTCTGTCAGCCATCAACTCAGCCATTTCTTGTCCTCCTACTCCTCAATCGCCCTGAAATACAGGATATCGGCCAAACCGCGGCCTCTACCCTCTTCTTTCCACACCGCCTGCACCCGCTTCACCTTCTTCAACTTCTCCGGGTCCCTCTCCTCCAGGAAGTGCACCAGAAACACGCCTTCATCCAGCTTGATAGTGGCGGTGGGGTAGGGGTTGGCAAATTTGTCTCCGTAATGCGGATCCCACAGAGGAAAGACGAGGTAGGTATATTGTATGACTGTGCCCTTGTCGCTCATCTCCACCCAGTCTTCGCCCGCCGCCACGTTGCACCTTCCGCAAACCCCTGCCGGCGGCCACAGAAGCTCCTTGCACTTGGGGCAGCGGTTGGTCACCAGTTTCTTATTCTCCATGGATTCCCTGTACAGTCTGCCCAGGTACCTGCCGCTGGACCATCTGTAGGCCCGAGGTCTGGCTATCTCAACCTTGATATATTCGGGTTTCTTTGCTGTTGTCATTTTCTCTCCTCCTACAGTGACCTCTTGAGTAACGTCATGACAGTCCAGTTCGGTCCACCCAGAGCAGTAGCCAATGCGGTGTGGACATCCCTGGTAACCTGATGCTCGCCGGCATCCCCTCGAACCTGCAGCGCTGCCTCTGCCACCCGGATGGTGGGGGTAGCTCCTATTGGGTTGGTGGCAAGGACACCGCCAGAGGGATTCACCGGGAACTCCCCTTCCATTTCAGTTATGCCTTTTTCCACCATTTTCCAACCCTGGTACTTCTCACAGAAATGGAAATGCTCGTAAAGATTCATCTCTTCCCAGTTCGAGGGCTCGTAGACCTCTGCCATGCAGATGTCCTTGATGGGATTGGTGATGCCATTTCTCTTATAGAGCCTCTCAGCAGCAATGTCCTGACTGTAGGCCTCGAGCCCGGTGGGATCGCCAAAGGAACCGGCCCGGAAAGGTTCCTGATGCACCGTGACGACATCGGCCATCCATACCGGTTTCTTGGTGATCTTCTTCGCTTTGCTCTCCGAGGCAACTATCAGAGCACAGGCTCCACAGGACTGAGGGCAGAAGTCCAGAAGCCGGAGGGGCCACACCAGATAGCCAGAATTGAGGATTTCATCAACGGTCTTCAAGCCCAGCTTCAGATGAGCATAAGGATTTTTGCAGGCGCCCTTATCTGCCTTCAAACGAACCCTGGCTGCGTGCTCTTCCTTGGCTCCAGTTTTCTCCATGTACGTCAATGCCTGCTTGACGAACTCTCCGATAGCGCCCGTGGCCACACCCTTGCCCCATACCGGGGTGACGGCGGCAGTAATAGCCGCGGTGGTATCGCCCGTGTCTTGCTTCTCAAATCCGATGACCAGAGCGGTATCAAAGAGGCCCGAGGCGACAAAATGGAAGCCTTCTTCTATAACCGACGCACCGGTAGTTCCCCCGGTGTTAACCTTCAGCCCCGGTTTCATGAAAGCCGCTACCTCATCGACCATCAAGTGGTCGGGGAGATAGATTCCTTCAAAGGTCTCCATGTTTGACGTGAATACAGCTTCGATATCCTTGGCCTTCATCTGAGCGTCAGCCAGCGCTGCTCTGACCGCTTCCCCAACCATTTCCTGCTGGTTGACATCCTTACGGTTGCTCTTGTGGTACGTCTGGCCTATCCCTACTATCGCTACTCTGTTTGCCATATCTCTACCTCCAACTAACTGTTGCCCAGGATCATAACGCCCTGCAATTGGCCACAAGCGCCGGTGAAACCATGAGCCAGCGCCCTCTTGGCTCCCGCTACCTGTCTCTCACCCGCCTCACCCCGCAGTTGCAACACCGCTTCGGCCACACGCGTCATGCCTGCCACCACCGTTGGATTGCCTGAAAGCATCCCGCCAGAAGGGTTGACCGGAAGCTGTCCTCCCATCCGGGTCACCCCGGCATCGATCATCTTGCCTGCCTCGCCTCGTGAGCAGAGGCCCAACCCCTCCATCCACAACAGCTCCTGATAGGAGTACTCCTCCGATATCTCGGCTACATTGATCTGCTTCATGGGATCGGTGATGCCCGCCATACTGTAGGCCTTCTTGGCAGCAGCCACCAGCGCATCACACTCCGCCAGATCCCGGTCACCCAGGTAATGCGTCTCGTAACAGTTAGAGACCCCGAGTATCCAGACGGGTTTCGCCGTGAGCTTCTTGGCCTTCTTTTCCCGGGCCAGGATCATGGCGCAAGCGCCATCGGAAGTGGGCTTGGTATCCAGTTGCCTGATAGGGGATGCCAGTATCTGTGAACCCAGGACATCCTCTACCGTAATATCCAGTGGCTCCTGGGCGAAGGGATTATTCCTGGCGTTACCCCGGTTCTTGACTGCTACCTTGGCACACTGTCCGGGCGTGATCCCGTACTTGTACATATAACGCCTGGCCTGCAGGGCTGCAGCACTCAAGAAGTCCAGCCCCAGGACTCTCAGAAAAATGGGGTCGAAGGCAGCATTCTCAATGCCCCTCTTGTCGGCCTGAGACTCCTTGCAGTGGGAGGCAACCAGAACAATATCCTGATGCCCGGAGAGAATCCGGGCAGCGGCAGTGTAGACCGCATTAAGCGAGTCCTCAGCCACCTTGTCCTCATCACTGTGATGGCTACCCACATATGACATCACGTTACAGCTCGATATGGTCCGGCCGTCCCAAAAGTCCTGGGAGCAAGTGATGCTGGCATCGATCCCGGTGCCGTCCTGAGCAAATGTCAGGCCTGTCTCCTGCAAGACCTGCTTTATTGCCTCATACACCAACTCACCTTCATTCGCGTCAGCCCTATTGGGATGGTATTTGGTCTGCGCGACCGCCACAATCCCCACTCTTTCAGCCATACATTCCTCCTTTTGGCATTTGGAATACAATCGAACCGTGATTTCTCTGGCAGTGCCAGTCTAGCAAATCACAGCTCTGTTGCCAAATTGTACCAAACGAAATCATGGTGTAGTGTCTCCAACGGTTCGTTAGTTCGGCGCGACTTACAGAAAGCTTTCGGCTCACACCGTCGGGGCAACCCGAAAACCAATAGCCCACTTGCCAAATCAAAGGGTTAAATCTTCAGCAGGTCCTCAATTATGGCTGGCTCAGCAATAGATCTGTGAACAGGAGCAGCGCCGAGGTTCAACTCCAGCGCCTTGGACCAACGGAAGTAGTAATGCAAGTCGTAGTTGAGGTCCATCCCTATGCCGCCGTGTATGTGCTGAGCTCCGGCAGTGACCCGCTGGCACGCATCGCTGGTCCAGGCTTTGGCAATCGCTACTTCCCTTTCAGCCGGCAATCCCTTGCTCAAGCGCCATACCGCCTGATACGCCGTCCACCTGGCGCCCTCAACATCCGTAAGCATGTCAGCCAGACGGTGTTGCACTGCCTGAAAACTCCCTATAGGGCGTGCAAACTGGATCCTCGTCGATGCGTAACCCGCAGTGATCTCCAGCGCCTTTTGGGCTACGCCTACCATCTCAACGCACTGGATAGCAGCAGCCCTGCGCAAAGTTGCCTCAATCAATGGCCAACCATTGCTCGGACTGCCCAGGATATCATTGCGAGAGGACGACACCTTGTTGAATACCACCTCAAACTGCTTGTCAGCGGCCATGGTGATAAGGGGGGTAAGGCTTATACCCAAAGCTTCCCTATTGATTATAAAGACACCCAGGCCTTCTCCAGCAGCAGTGACTCTGCCTGTCTTTGCCACTACAAGCAGGTAGTCAGCTATATGAGCATTCTGGACAAAAAGTTTGGTGCCGCTAATGGAGAACCCGTTGCGTCTTGAGAGAGCTTTGGTCGCAATGAATCCTGGTTTATAGTCTGCCTCCGGTTCCGTAAGCGCCAGGGTGAGGATGACCTCGCCTTTAGCTACCTTGGGGAGTATCTGCCTTTTCTGTTCCCCGTCCCCCGCCTCAAGGATAGGGAGCGCTCCCAGGACTACAGTGCTGAACATCGGACTGGGTAAGGCAGCCCTTCCTAGTTCCTCAAACAGCACCGCCAGATCCATCAGGCTGCCGCCCACCCCACCATACTCTTCAGGAAGTATCAGCCCCAGCCACCCCAGTTCCGCCATCTTCTTCCACAGCTCCGGTGAGTAGCCCGGGTCACTGGCCTCAATCTTCTTCACCACTGACTTGGGGCATTCAGTCTCAAGGAAATGCCGGGCTGTCTTCCTCAGAAGCTCTTGTTCGTCAGTGAGGGCAAAGTCCAACTGTCCAGCCTCCTTTAGGCTTGAAGCACACCGGCGCTATTAGTAGAAGAGTAACAATCCATAGAATTATCTTGACCTTGGTAAGCTCAGACCCATCATGGCCATCATATCTCTCAGAACCTCGTTAGTGCCTCCACCAAAGGTGAGCAGAACGTCCATCCTGTACACGTGTTCCGGTCTCCCCCTGAGTGGCACCCACTTTGATCCTGTCTGCAGTTGACCGTATAGCCCCATTATCTGTAAGCATGCATCGGTAGCCCGCCTGGTATGCTCACTCCCGAATACCTTTATCATCGATGATTCGACAATGGGGACAACGCCCCGCCCAATCATCCACGATACCCGGTAGTTGAGGAGCTTGAGCACCTCCATCTCCAGCGCCAGATCCACCAGTTTGTTCCTCACCCAGGGTTGTTCAAGAACCGGCGCCCCATTTAACCTTGTCGCTTTTGCCCATTGTGTTACGCCCCTGAGGGCCCGTAGCGAAAAGGAATGGGGAACCAGAGCTATCCGCTCATGAGCCAATTGCATGAACAGATATTCTGCACCACGGTTCTCCTCCCCTATCAAGCACTCTTTGGGCACCCGCACATTTTCAAAGAACTCCTGGTTCAGCCTGAAGCCAGCCATAGTCCAGATCGGCTTGACAGTAATGCCAGGGGCCTTGGCATCGATCAGGAAAATAGAGATCCCCTGGTATTTCTTAGCTGCTTTGGGATCAGTCCTGACTGCCAGCCAGTAATAATCACAACAGTGGCCCATAGAGGTAAAGGTCTTCTCTCCATTAATGATGTAATCGTCGCCATCCTTCACTGCTGTGGTCTTGAGAGATAACAGGTCAGTCCCAGCCTCAGGCTCAGTGTATCCGATGGCAATGGTAAGTTCGCCCTTCAATATAGGAGGCAAGAACTTTTTCTTCTGCCCTTCAGTACCTACCTTCATTATGGTAGGGCCTACCGTCATCACCGCCAGCATGGGAATAGGTATATGATAGTAGCCGAGGGTGAGATCAAAGAAAATGTACTGCTCAATCGCTGAGCGGCCCTGACCTCCGTATTCCTTAGGCCAGCCTATGCCCATCCAGCCATCGTTGCCGAGTTGTTCCACGAATTGCCTGCAAAGTGGCCCATCGCCCTCAGGCAGGATATCTATCTCCTGTTCCAGTTCAAGAGTCACTCTCTCCTGAAAGTAACTCTTAATCTGCGTTTCCAACTGCTGCTGTTCTGGTGTCAGTTCAAATTCCATCTCTGACTCTGCCTGATAATAAAGGGTAGGCCACACCTTTTGAGGTTGTCAAATCTTTTCCTGTAACGTCTACCGTATAGAAACAAACCTGGCCATACAGGCAGTAAGCCCGCATGGCCAGTCTAAGAGCAAAAAGGCGAATTAGCTAGAGTCCTACAATGCAGATGCTGACTACCGGTGCATAGGGCTCGTTCCCCATGTTATGAGCCAAGGCCAGCTTGGGATTCTTTATCTGACGCTTCCCGGCCCTCCCCTGGAACTGGAGCCAGGGTTCATAGAGCATCCTGATGCCAGTTGCACCGATCGGGTGGCCAAAGCACTTAAGGCCACCGTCAGGCTGCACCGGCAGCTTCCCGGTTAGTTCAAAGGTCCCGGCGTCAATATCCTCCTTCACCCGCCCTCTGGGGCTGAACTGGAGGTCTTCCATGGTGACAGCCTCAGTGATGGAGAAACAGTCATGGACTTCCGCCATGCTTATCTCTTCACGGGGATTCTTGATACCAGCCTCTTTGTAGGCAGCTATGCCCCCGCGATAGGCTTCCTCCACATGGGTATAGTCATAGCTGGTAAGCATTCTGCCCGTCGCGGGACTGGCACAAATCTGGAGTGCTTTGACAAACACGGGTTTATTCTTGAAATTCTTGACCATGTCGGCCCGCACGATGACGGCAGCAGCCGCTCCATCAGACACGCCACAGCAGTCAAACAGGCCTAAGGGCCACGCAATAATCGGGGCACCCAGTACCTGCTCCAGGGTTATCTCTCTCCTCAAATGGGCCTTGGGATTCAGGGCACCATTCTTGTGACTTTTCACCGAGATCTTGCCGAGCATCTTCTTGCCTTCTTCGGGGCTGAGGCCATATCGGTGGAAGTACCTGGTGGCCATCATGGCAAACACGCCAGGCATACTTGACTGATAGTGTGTGTTGGTCCGGTTCTCCATGCCCGGCAGGCCAGAGGCGCCCTCGTCCTTCAGCTTCTCATAGCCAAGGGCCAGACAAATGTCATAAATGCCGGCGGCCACCGCATAAGAAGCGCCCCGCACCGCCTCGTGGCCGGAGCAGCAGGCATTCTCCACCCTGGTAACCGGTATGTACTGCGACCGCAAGGCTTCACTGACAGTCCGTCCTCCATTGCCACTGAAAAGGGTGCCTCCCCATGCAGCCTGAATATCCTTCATCTCTATGCCGGCATCGGCTAAGGCCTCATTCACTGCCTCCACAATGAGGTCAGTGGGGCCCTTGCTCCACAGTTCCCCAAACTGGGTACAGCCCATGCCTACAATAGCAACTTTATCCTTAATACTCCCTGGCATCTCTTGCCTCCTTTACCTTACTGGTCGAGCCTTCCAGAAATAGTTGGTGAGGCCCCGGTCGTATTGCAGTTTCCGGAACGTCATCTCCACAGGCATGCCTACCTCTACCTTTGCGGGATCCCGATCGGTGAGATCAAAGAACGCTCTTCCCCCACCATCGAACTCTATCAACACCACCGAAGCCGGTGGATCGATGACCGCAGCCAGGTTGTCCTGGGTATAACTAAAGACCTTGGCCTTCCTCCTGACGAAGTTGTAGTCATCAAAGGTGTCCTGGGCCTGACACTGAGCGCAGATACGGATAGGCCCTGTTGCAGCAGCACCATTGTCATACTGCGGCGTACCACACTTCTTACACTTTACACCCCAGAGGCCCAGGAGTTGCTTTCTCTCACGCCAGTTGGCTGACATCCGGATGTGCTGCTTGTCAGGTCGTCTGGCCACTTCCTGGGGAACCAACTCACGCCAGCGCAGATAGTCGTTGTAGTTGGGCATCACCCGCTTTGATGCCAGATTCTTTTTAATACCTCTGCGTTCTCCCATCTTCTTAATGGCATCGGTAACCTGCAGAACCATAGCATCTGCCCCGTTGCCACTGCCAGCAACGATTATCTTGTCTCCGGGTTTAGCATCCTCAAGAGCAGCTATCAGCATCATCGGAGCCATGGCACAGCCAGTGACACCTACATTAAGAACCAGGCCAAAGGGGTCCTGTATTTGAGAAGCTTCGAACCCAGCTTGTGCTATCGCCTTCCCGTGCCTTCTGGGATCGCCGGGAGGATCAAGAGTCACTTTGGTGATGTCCTTCGGCGTGAGCCCACATTTCTTCAGCACGCCAGCGATAGCCACAGGCACGTACTTGGAATAGCCCTCGTCCATCACAAAGCGGTCTTCCCCGGAGCGAACAAACTTGTCGTCTTCGGATCGCCAGGTCCCTGCCAACTCATCTGATATGGAATAGACACCCAGAATCTCCGCAATTACATTCTGATCGCCCAGTAGAAGAGCAGCAGAGCCGTCGCCCATTTGCTGCTCGCCCATCCCCGCCGGGGCTCCTACTCGCATATCAGCGGCAATCACCAGCACGCTATTCGCCGATCCCGCCCTGATCGTATCAAAAGCCAGGGCCATAGCAGTAGTCCCCGCTCGCAGGGAAGTAGTAACATCAGCAGTTCTGATATCAGCACGCAGATCCAGTGGTACAGCCATCAAGGCCGAGCACTGCTTCTCCTTGTAAGGAGAAGTCGTTGTAGCAAAGAAGAGCCCATCCACCTTCTTGGGATCCACACCAGTGAGGCAGTCCATGCCCGCTTCCACGGCCATGGACACACTGTCTTCATCGTAATAGGCAACCGCCCTTTCACCGGGCATCGCAAAGCCACCCCAGGCTTTGACGCAGTCCTCCCGTTTCATTCGGTTCCAGGGGATGTAGGCCCCATACGAGGTTATCCCTACCATCGCCACCTCCTATTCTGCTTTTCTTCTCGGGAAACAAGCCCCGTCTAGAAATAAGTTAATAATAGGTTAATATTTAACCGCGCGCTAAGTCAAGTTCGCGGACTTATGACCAACATCGCTATCACAAAGCACAAAAAAGCAGGTCGGGGACTGTTCCCGACCTGCTTGCCGTATATCTCTCCTGTGCTAGTGGACTTGACTAGTCTTTGAGATACGTTTCAACCTGCTTTGTAACGAAACTAATGAAAGTAAGGCCTCTCACTGTTCCTCCCACAGCGCCAATAATTCTCCGGGAAATCTCCTAGATAGTCGCTTGGCGCATACGGTGGTATTGAAGCACTATACTGGCCACTTTCATCCCCGAGTCCACTGCCTGCTGGGTGCCAACGCCAATACCACCAGCGTCGCAGCCCACGTAGAACAGCCCCTGTATCGGCGCCTTGACCGATGGCTTGTGACTGCCGGCTTGGCCCACCACCTGCCCCAGTCCAATGCACTCCCCACCAATACCCGGCAATACCGAGTCACGGGTAAGCATGGAGACATCATGCGGTGAGTAGTATTCCTTCGACTCAATGGCAGCTTTCAGATCAGGGAAGGCCTTGAACATCATCTCGTCGCCCTTGTCCAACCATGGCTTCAGTTCCTTCTCCGTCAGATTCGGATCACAGGGGCCCAGGAACCCGGTCAGGACGATCTGCTTACCCTTCGGGGCAGCGCTCGGATCGTAGTTGGAGGGGATCTCGTACCAGACAGTCATTTCCTCAGGGATCTGGCCGTTCTTCGCCTTGATCCACTTATCAACACTCCAGGGACTATTAGTTGTAAATACTGCTCCGAATGGCACTCTCGGAATCACTTCCTTGTTCAGGAAATAGCGGGCACCTATGAACGCCAGCGACGGTACCAGATCCTTCACATAGTTTAGGTAGCTCCTGTCGAAATGTTTTTCACCCACCAGTTTGAGCACTGTGGGCTGGATGCCAGCGTTGCTCACCACGACAGGTGCCTTGAATTCCCCCTTGTCAGTGGCCACACCGGTAACCCGTCCATCTTCTACATGAATTTTCTCCACACGGCACCGCATGATCGTCTTGCCGCCAAATGCTTCCACAGCCTCAGCAAAGGTTTCAGCCACCCGCCCTATGCCACCCTTGCAGAACACACCGCCGCCGCGGAGGAACATCTGCTGAACCACTGTAATCCCCTCAGAGGCAGCCACGGCGTCTGCCGGGAGCACGAAGCAGCCATCAGAGACAAGGCTGATGAGGAAGCTGTACAACCCCCTATTTACCTTGTGTCCGCCCAGCCACTCGCCGAAGCTGGCGTTGTCCAGAGCTGCTATGTCTTTCGGGCTCATCATTGTCAGCTCTGCCAGAAGTGTCAGAGCATCTGTCCTTTCCGCCTCCGGTACCTCCAGCCAGTCAAAGATCTTGTTGGGATCTGGAGTCTCACTTTGCGGACCTACTACCCACTTGCCTGACAATTGCTTGAACGTGGCCCCCTGGATGCCGGGGGCTACCAACTCCACCTTCTTTTCCATCCCCAGTTCTTTCAGCACAGCCTCGAAGAGGTTGCCCATCGTGGGGGCCGCAATAACCACCCAGGCCGTGTAGGTATAGCCCCCTTTCGAAAAGGCCATGGCTTTACCCCCGGCTTTGGCGTTCTTATCCAGAAGCAATACCTTGAGCCCCCTTTTCGCCAAAAGGGCACCGCAGGCGCTGCCACCAAATCCAGCTCCAATCACAATTACATCATAGGACTCTGCCATGTCTGTTGCTCCTCCTTCTAATAATGTAATGTCCCAGGTTGATCCAAGTAATGCCTGTACTCAATGATAGCTGCTGAGGGGAATTCTCAGCTTCAAACTCACAGTCAGGGTTCCCCCCGACCCCCACTGGAGACTGGCAGTCATAATATGTATATTGCACCTCGGTGTCAAGTCGGCGTTCCCTGATGTGCAATGTACATGACCCTCGGATTCCGCCATCATTGATGTAGCAGATACCATATCACCAATAGCAGGCTTTCCCCGTTCATTCTCAGGAAGGCAGACGGCCTTAGTCTAAGCCGGGCCACCATCTCTGTGTAAGTCCATTCCTGACAGACAGTGGTCAAAGCGCAAGACTACTATTCTGGCTGGATGGGTGCAGATATGTTCCCTCTGAGGAAAAGATGCTTTCGCTAATATCTACTACGAAAATAGTATTGTGATAGTTTAACTTATGCGATACTATTTTTTTGTGATACCAGAGATATCCTCTCTTAGTATTCCGAACTAAGGAGCGGATTGTGAGATTAGCAGGGTTCTTTGAGGCATATATGAGCCATCACCCATATATCATAGTTTCTATTGCCAATATGACATATATGAAAGGGGGTCTGAAATCATGAAACGCAGATCGACTTGGAATTGCCCTTGCCGTGATTGGGATACTCCTGGTTATCTTCGGGGTGGGCTGGATGACCGCTATCTTCCCGCAAATAAGCAAGATACCTGCTAATCTCAAACAGTCCACCGAGCAGCAAGGGACTGTGGAATTATTCGATTCTGGGACGGGGCAGCTACAGCACTATGATGTCACCAACACCAGGGACTACAGCACCGTCAAATGCTCCGGCAACATAATCTACATCTGGGAGGACATCACCTTCAAAGATGCCACCGGCCAGGAAATTTCCGCGCTTCATACAAAGACCCTGCTGGCAATAGACAGGGTAACCCGGGCCAATGTACCGGGGCATGGCGATGGTAACCGCGACGGCTACTGGAGTTTCCCCCGCGATGTGAAGGCTGACTTGGTCTATCCCTTCTGGAACACCGGCAATCCCAGCAACCTCGACTGCATATATACCGGCGAAGACGACCTCAATGGGATTCACGTCTATAAATTTGAGATGTCCACCCCCGAGGAGGGGCTGGTGGTACCTGCCGGGATAGACACCCCCGAGATGAAGGTCTATCAAAAGATCACGCAGTGGGTTGAGCCAGTCTCCGGCTTAACCGTTCGTTTTGAGAGCACTACCAAGAGGACCACGACAATCCCTGTCCAGGACAGCCTCTTTCCGAACACCGGTCCTATCACCTACACCGACATAACGCTGTACGAAGACAATCTGGAGTTCACTGATGCTACTGTCGAGCAAATGTCTCATGACGCCAGGTTCTATCGCTGGGTGCTGCCCTTTGCAGAAACCACCGTGCCGTGGCTATCCATAGGATTGGGACTCGTTGTCATCATCGGTTCGGCGTTCTTAATCAGGACGGCTTCAAAGAAGTCACAGTAAGGAACGGCCTCAGTATCACCGCCCCCATCTCCGGGTTCCCCCGGCGGAGAGCAGTTGATGCTATAGCGATGTCTGCTGCCTCCCCAATCAACGGCCACACCTAAGAGGGTCTCAGGCTTGACAACTAAATGGCTTGGGCCATATTATCAGGCCACCAAGAACCAAAGTTCTGCTACCACATTAATCACTATTCTACTAACAAGGAGGCAAAGATGGCAGGTTTCGAAGGGAAGACACTGGAAATTGACCTCAGTAGTGGCAAGATCTCGAAGGGCACGCTAGACAAGAATATCCTGCGCAAGTTCATCGGCGGGAGTGGATTGGGGGCCAAACTGATATTCGACCGGGTTGA
The DNA here is from genome assembly GCA_026389585.1 of Chloroflexota bacterium. Classification (NCBI taxonomy): domain Bacteria; kingdom Bacillati; phylum Chloroflexota; species Chloroflexota bacterium. The sequence goes on from JAPLHP010000088.1 coordinate 18,152, forward strand.
CCCGCACGTTGACCCGCTGTCCCCGAAGAATCCGCTCTTCCTGCTAACCGGGCCTCTGAGTGGCAATACTCTCCCAGGCGGTGCGCGCTTTGCTGCGTGCGGCAAGTCGCCACTGACGAATGTCTTTGGAGAGGCTAGCAGCGGGGGGGATTTCGCCAGCGAGCTCAGGTCCTCCGGGTGGGACGAGATCATCCTGACGGGGGCCTCCAACAAGCCAGTCTACATCCTGATTCAAGACGACAAAGTAGAGATAAAGGATGCCTCTGACCTGTGGGGCAAGGGGAACTTCGAAGTACACGACCTTCTCAAGGAACGGCACGGCGGCAGGAAGCCCAAGGTAGTAGCCATCGGGCAGGGCGGGGAGAAGCTAGTGAGATTCGCCGCAGTCTGCAACGGGAAGAAGGACTTCGCCGCCCGCTGCGGTATGGGTGCCCTGATGGGATCGAAGAAAGTGAAGGCCATCGTGGCTATCGGCAGCGGCAAAATACCCCTGGCTGAGCCCGAGAAGTTCGCGGAAAGGCGCAAGATCGTCATCCAGAAGGCGAAGGATAACATAATAACTATGGTGCTCGGCATGAGTGGCACCGTTGCTGCGGTGGAAGTCAGCATGATTACCGGCGACATACCGGGGAAGAACTGGACCATAGTGGGCAACCAGGGTGCGGGGAAGATAGGCGGTGCGGTCGTGAACAGCCCCGCCTTCTTGGGCGGAACGGAGTCCTGCCATGGCTGCGTCGTCGGGTGCAAGCGGGTAATGGACATCAAGGAAGGCCCGTTCAAGGGACTTGCAGGCCCCGGGCCGGAGTACGAAGGGGTCGGCGCCGTGGGCAGCAACCTGCTGATTGAGGACATGGGCGCAGTCATAAAGATTAACCAGATGTGCAATGACTACGGCATGGATGTCATCTCTTGCGGCGGAACCATAGCCTGGGCCATGGAGTGCTTTGAAAAGGGCATTTTGACGGCCAAGGACCTTGATGGCATTGAATTGAAGTGGGGCGATGCTGATGCCACCATGAAGATGATTACTAAGATAGCCAAGCGGGAAGGCATTGGGGATGTGCTGGCTGAGGGGTCGAAGCGGGCGGCGCAGAAGATCGGCAAAGGGTCGTCCGATTTCTTGGTAGAGGTCAAAGGCATGGAGGTTCCCATGCATGATCCCAGGACGAACCACGGGCTGGCACTTTCCTATGCCACCGGTGCGCGCGGAGCCTGCCATACCAGCGACCCGCTTTACAGCGTCGGAACGGGCGTCTACGCCTTTCCTGAGTTTGGCTTGACTGGGGCTCTGGCAGCTCAGGTCAAGATCAGTAAGGGGTGGGGCCCGGTAACTAAGGGCGCGCAGGACTACGGAGCGATATACAATGCTGCCATACTTTGCTACATGGTGACGGGTGCAATCAATGCAGAAGACCTGGTTGACCTTATGGTCACGTCGAGCGGGTTCGGCTACACTCTCCCGGAGCTGGCTGAGTGTGGCGAGCGGATATGGCACATGAAGCGCGGCATCAACAACCTCATGGGGATGACGGCCAAGGATGACAAGCTACCCCAGCGGATCATTACGGCGCCCACGGAAGGCGGAGCGGCTGGATCATCGCCGGACATGAAACTGCTGATGGAGGAGTTCTACCCGGCGAGGGGACTGGCTGCGGACGGACGCCCAACCAAGGAGACACTGGCCAGACTCGGGCTGAATGACCTGTCGGCCAAGCTGTACAAGTAGTATCCAGACAGAGCGAGTATTCTGTAGTAGAGTGGCCCCTCGCCCAAGGGCGAGGGGCCACTCTTTTTTAGATGTCTCCCAGCCACACTGCCAATGGGATGCATTGATGGGCAGCGAGGTGATAAAATACATCATTGGACTCGGAGAGTTGCTCATCAGCAGACTCCTGATTTACGACGGCCTTAGTTCGAGATTCAGTAAGGTAAGGGTGAAGAAAGACCCCAAATGTGAGGAGTGCGGACCACATCAGCCGCCTCATCTAGGAGCGAAAGGATGAAGGTAAAGGTCAGGATATCCTCGCTGCTTCGTCAATTCAGCCAGATCACTGGTGAACCAGAGGTATTTGAGGTGGCCGCACCCAACGCCATAGAATGCCTGCGAAAGCTGGCTGACCGGTTCCCCTCCATGAGGCAGTGGGTCTACGACAAAGAAGGCAAGGTGCTGGGCCTGATGCAATTCTTCGTCAACGGAGAGAAGCTCCCGGCTGATGAACTCACGACCCCACTCAGGGACGGCGATGAGCTTTTTATCCTTTTTGGCATCGGCGGAGGGTAGTGCCCTCATTGCCGTTCAACAAGTCATATTGTTCTGCCTAAGCACTTCTACTCAGTTGGGGTTATAGAAGGATTCACGTCAAGCTGCAAGCCTACCCTCTGCAAAACAGAGTTCCGGGGTATAAGGCAGACAGCTTGGCTCAACCTGCTGGTTGCCCCCAATACGTCGCCTGAATTAACATAACCTTGAAAGGAGTAGCACCATAATGAGAGCCGCCACAATCTACGGTCCGCGCGACATAAGAATGGAGACGGTGGAGCACCCATCTATCAAAAAGGATGAGATATTGGTGAAAGTGAAAGCCTGTGGAATATGCGGCACTGATATACATACCTACAAGGTAGGTAAGACATCGACATCTCAATCTCAACAACCCATCATATTGGGTCACGAATTCAGCGGTGAAATAGTCGAAGTAGGGCAGTCAGTTTTAGGTCTGAAGACGGGTGATAAGATAGTGGGGACTGGCTACCGCGCCTGTGGGAAGTGCCACTGGTGTCAAACAGGTCAATCCGACAGATGCCCCAACCCCACAGTTCCCGGAGAGGGCATGGACGGTGCCTTTGCTGAATACGTTGTGGTCCCCAACCCGGCGCTGGGGAAGACAATCTTCCACATACCGGAAAACCTGAGCTGGGAGGAAGCAGCTACCGTGGAGCCCCTGTCCGTTGCCTGCTTCGCAGTGTCACGAGCACGCATTGAGCCAAATCAGGCTGTCGTCATCCTGGGAGCGGGAATGATCGGCCAGTGCATAGCCCGGGTGTGCAAGGCTATGGGGGCCAAAGTCATTGTCAGTGAGCCTTCTATCATACGCCTGACAATGGCCAGGAAGTCCGGCGCTGATGTGGCTCTGAACCCCAGGGAGACTAACCCTGTCGAGGTTGTCGCAGAGGTTACCTCAGGGGAAATGGCTAGCGTCGTCTTCGAGTGTTCAGGGGCACCCGCTGCCTTCCGCCAAGCGCCATTGCTGACACGGCCATTCGGCAGGATAATTCAAGTGGGCATGTTTGAGGACACCCTTGAGCTGCGCCCGGAACTACTAAGCCTCATGTTCAACTTCAGAAATTTAACCCTGCGTGGCTCCGGGGGCCAGAGATGGGACATGGCGGTCGAACTTATGCAGACTGGCCAGGTGAAGACAAAGGAACTGATAACACATAAATTCCTCCTTGAGAACATCAAGGAGGCTTTCGAGGCCCAGATCAACTCAGACGAAGCAATAAAGGTCCTCATAGAGCCCGGGGTGACTTGACAACCTCCCGTTTGATTGGTATAGTAACAACACTTAGCATTGCACAAACAGGTTTCCTGTACCAAGAAGAGTACGCGACTGGGAAAAGAGGGGGGATAAGACAGCGGGGTACTTCTCTGCCAGAACGGCCCTGCTCTAAATTCTAAGACTGGATCTACTTCTCCATATTCTTTGGATTCGGACTCTCAAGATCCTTTTTGTGTGATGCACTTTAATTTGATATAGTAAGATGCGATCCAGCTATCGTTTGATATTAGAACCAGAGGCAATACTTTTTGAAAATGCCAATGCCTAGAACAAAGCCGGCAGCCATTAGCGACCATTATCTCTGTCTGTTATCTCAAGCTGTTGTTCATCACCGTAAGAACTCACTTGCCATTGACACCGATTGCCTCTGGTTAAAGTCAAAGCGCAGGTCTATCCAGTACCCATATTGTGAAGATACTCGCCGTCTGCCGAAGGCGGCGACAATTTTTTAAAAACTAAACAACATCAACATTAAACCTGATCTAGGAGCTTGGGTCACGACTATTTGCCCAAAGCTAGGCTGGGCGCAAGCGAACGGTTGTTTTGTGCCTAACTTATCCGCGTTGTCCGAGTGGTGACCCACCCTCCTAGTAGCCAGCCAAATCAGTGGTCGTATGTCACGGCAGAAGGGGGGAAACAAGCCATATCGCAACGAGTCCACAGGGCAAATCGAACTTTCCAAGAGCCAATATATCTAGAGAGGAGGCAAGTATGGCCAAAGATGAGAGATATGATTTCGTTATTGTAGGTGGTGGACCCAATGGAGTAACTCTGGCCGCCTACCTGGCCAAGTCCGGACAAAGCGTCTGTGTTCTGGAGGAGAGGACGGAGGCCGGCGGAGCCTGCGAGAACACGGAGCCTATAGCCGGTGTGAAAATAAACCCCCATGCCATCATGCTCTATGCAGCACCAGCGCCCGGCTTCGAGCAGTTGGAGCTGTGGAAGTATGGCTGGCGCGTCGGCGAGAATGAGATGGGCGACCTCATGGCAGATGTCGACCGGGGCGTTGCCTGTAGCTATGGCATGTCGCCGCTGACAGACAAGGATAAGATGGGTTTTGCCAAGATGGCCGGATTGCTGACCCAACCCACGTTCACCAAGGAACTGCTTCGCTCCGTATTCTGGTGCCCGCCGCATCCACCTGAAGTAGAGGTAACCATAGACAACATCCCCTACATGCAGGTCTACAAGAAGTATCAGCCGGACGTCTGGACTGAAGAGATGCTGGACATGGATATGTTCGACCTGATGGACGAACACCTGGAAAGCGAACCGTGGAAGGTGCAGCAGGCGTTCATCGCCTGGTACTCCGGCGCCGCCGGACACTGGAGGGGCGTGGCAGTCCCAGCGTGGGCCTGTGCCATTACTCTACTCATTCCCGGCCGCATGAGGCCCCCGCGCGGAGGCATGCACGATTACTTCCACGCTGTCATGCGCTGCGCCATAGCTCACGGAGCCACCATACGCACGTGCTGCCCGGTTGATGAGATCATTATCAACGACGGCGTAGCAGTCGGCGTGCGACTGAGAGAAACAGCCACCCAGGCAGGGAAGAAGATCTGGGCCAAGAAGGCCGTCATCAGCGACGTCGATGTCAGGCAGACCTTCAACAAACTGGTCGGGCCAAGCCATGTGGACCGCGGCCTTCTCCAGAAAGTGAATGACATCAGCCTCAAGGGCGGCAGCATCTTCAACTTCCACTTCTATACCCGCGAGAAGCTGACGGCCAGGAAACCCTGGGCGGGGAAGTTCATGGGCGGTGGCTATCCACAGGACTCCCGCGAGATCTACTACGACCACGTGGCCGATGTGGACGGCTGGAGGGGCAACCCCAGGGTGCCACCCGAGAAGGCCCTGTGGATTTCGACTCCATACGAGAGGTTTGAACCCACGGACAAACAGGTCACCCGGCCCGAAGGTCATATCATGTCGCCGGTCTACTTCCTGGTCCCACCACCGGAGTACCACGTGGATGGGCCGGACGCCATCAACAAGATCAAGGAGCAGATGATCCAGTACCTTATCAAGGCCATGAGCAGTGGCCCCTACGAGAACCTCAACTCGGACAACATCATCAAAGTATGGACCAACACCCCATATGACTCCCTGTTCCGCAACACGGGAATGATCGGTGGCACATGGTGCGGCACCCGCCACTGCCATGACCAGTGGGCCGAGAATCGCCCCGTATCGGAGTTGGCCCGCTATCGCACGCCGATAGACGGGCTATATCTCTGCAATCAGACATCGTGCCACCCCGGAGGTCTCCACCTAATGGCTATCCCCTATAACCTAATGCACATCCTGATTGAGGACGGTCTGGTCGAGCCGGGCCCATGGTGGTATTCCTCACCGTATTACATACCGCAGCAGGGCAAGAAATCGGCAAAGCGGCCGTCGTAGAGGAGGAGAACAATAACATGGTTATGATGGATCAACTACTGGGAAAACTCTTCGATGAGTTCCCTACTGAGAGTAACTGGGATGTAATTGTCATCGGTGCCGGCCCCAACGGACTGATGACGGGGGCATATCTGGCAAAAGCCGGGGCCAAGGTCGTCGTCATAGAGCGGCGCTACGAGGTCGGAGGGGGGCTGGCTACCGAAGAAATCCTCTTCCCAGGCTACTACTCCAACATACATGCCATCTACCACATGATGGTGGACTACATGCCAGCCTTGAAGGATTTCAACCTGGACCGCCACGGCCTGACGTGGATCAAGCCCAACCTGCAGATGGCCATGGTGTTTGGCGACGGCAGCTCACTGCTGCTGACGAAGATGATAGAGGACACCGTCGACTCCATCCACAAGTACTCGCACAAAGATGCCGTGGCTTTCGGCAAGCAGATGCGGGTATGGCAGCGGATGATGGACGAGATAGTGGGACCGGCCACCTACTTCCCTCCCAAGCCGTCCCTGGACCTGATCGTGGGCTTCCAGAAGTCCGAGATCGGACGGGAGTTGCTGGAGCTCAACGAGAAGAGTCCCATGGCCATCATGAAGGAGCACTTTGAGAACGACAAGCTGAGGGCGCTGCTGCTCTATGCCACCTGCATGTGGGGGCTCGATCCCAACGAGACCGGGCTGGGAATGTTCGTGCCTCTGCTGCTCACCCGGGCTATGGACAAGTCCTACCTTATGGGAGGATCACACAAGCTTGCAGGCGCCTTCTCCCGCGAGATCATAGGCAACGGAGGCATCATTCTAGAGGCAGCCGAAGTCTCCAGGATCATCACCCAGAACGGCAACGTTACCGGCGTGGAACTCAGAGAAGGACGCAAACTGAATGCCAAGGTAGTCATATCCAGCCTCGATCCCCATACCACATTCCTGGACCTGATCGGGCCCAAGAACCTGCCGGGGACCCTGAAGGAAAGCATTGAGTCCTGGAAGTATGACAAGTGGAGCTACCACACTCTCCACATCGTATCCAAGGAGACTCCAAAGTACAAGTGCGACGACCCCTGGGCCAGCGAAAGCCTCTTGACCGTTGTTGGCTTCGACAGCTCCGACCAGATTGTGGCCCACTGGAACAACGTCATCAAGGGCAAGCTGGATTACAAGCTCATCGGCGGACACGTCACCTGCGAAAGCTTCTGGGATCCGCACCTGGTTCATTCACCATATGGCGGCCAGGTATCCTTCTTCCAGATGCACGCCCCGTATGGGATCGA